>DATHIE010000073.1:0-3658 GCA_035316905.1 Chryseolinea sp.
CAAACCGGATACGGCGATTGTAAAGCATTGTCCAACTATATGGTTGCTATGTTGAAAGAGGCAGGTATAAAAGGATATTATGCCACGATAATGGCAGGGGATAATGCACCTGATGTAACGGTTGATTTCCCCGGACATCAGGGTAATCATGTTATTGTAGCTGTCCCCAATAACCGAGATACTCTTTGGCTTGAATGCACTAGCCAGACTAACCCATTCGGCTACCTTGGTCTATTTACTGGTGACCGAAAGGCGCTTATGATAACAGAAACTGGTGGAAAGCTTGTTCACACAACACGTTACCCGGGAAATCAGAATCTTCAAACCCGGTATGCGGAGGTTGATGTTACCAGAACCGGTGATGCGAAAGCAAAAGTAAAAACAACCTATTCCGGACTTCAATATGAAAATGACGATCTTAATTTTGTGTTGAACAATCAGTACGACGAACAAAAGAAATGGATACAGTCGAATACATCCATTCCCAATTTCGATGTTGCTTCCTTTACGATGACTGACAAGAAAGACAAGATTCCTTCAGCCACCGTAAAAGCCGAACTTGATCTGAGACGTTTCGCGACGGTCAGCGGCAAACGCATCTTCCTCACGCCAAATTTGATGAACCGTTGGACCTATATCCCCGAAAAGCTTGACACTAGACGCACTCCTATTGTGCTAAAATTGCCCTTCATCGACATTGATACAATACGCTATAAACTTCCTGAAGGGATCTATCCTGAATTCATGCCACAGCCTGTGAAATTAACATCACGTTTTGGAGAGTATGAAGCAACTTTCACGTTGGATCAGGACAACCTGATTTACATAAGAAAACTGAAGTTGAACAAAGGAGAGTTTCCCGCGGAGTCCTATAACGAACTGATTGAATTTTATCGAAATCTAAACAAGGCCGACAATACAAAAATGGTCTTCTTGAGCAAGACCTGACCATTCTAGAATGGAGAATTGGGTTCCTTTGACATCATATAAAAAACGATGCGATCAGCTAACCCTGGCAACCATTTATTGATCATGACTGCTAACTTCCCTTGCGTAGTTAAGACCAACGTCCGTTTTCTCTTTACCGATGCCGCATAAATGTATCGCGCACATTCTTCAGGCGACATCATACTTGCTTCGTCTCGTGGCGAATGACCTTGAACGTTACCGTTCTTTGTAAGCGCCCGAATACGAATGTTGGTGGAAGTGAAGCCGGGACAAGCTGTTAATACATGGGTCCCTTTCGCGGCAAGCTCCAACCTTAACGCTTCCAAAAATCCATTCAATGCAAATTTTGATGCTGAATACCCTGTTCGACCTGGAAGGCCTTGAAAGCCTGCAATGGAAGAAATTCCAATGACAGAACCCTTGTTGCGAATTATTTCGGGAAGACAATATTTTGTGGCGTAAACAACACCAAAAAAATTAGTGTTCATTACCTGCTGAATCACATCGACATCGGTCTCTTCAAAGAGCGCACGCATGCTAATGCCGGCATTATTGATGAGAATATCGATGGCGCCATATCTTTCAACGGCTTCCTCAGCCATACGTCTGTTATCGTCTTCGATTCTTACATCTCCTCTGAACCCGCTGATAATTACGCCTCGGTCTCCTAACTCCTGCACCGTCTTATCGAGATTGAAGCCATTACGACCCGTGATCATGATCTTGGAGCCACGTGCACCAAATTCGGCGGCAAGTGCCTTTCCGATCCCAGAGGATCCTCCCGTTATGATCACGACTTTGTCTTTCATCTTAAATATTGGTGACAAACAGTTCTTACTGGACAAATGGGATCGCGCTTCTCTGGAAGTTCGTAGATGCTGTGCCCTGAATTTGACAAACCTACGAACTAGACGTCACCCTACTTTACGTAACCCAAAAATAGCAATACTTGTTTAACTTGAGCGCTTCTTTGCTTGTTATGATTTTCGCACGATTGATTTCAAAGCTGCCATTTACGGTCCTTTATGCAATTTCCGACTTTCTTTTTGTAATGAGCTACCATTTGATCGGCTATCGTCGAAAAATGGTTCAGAAAAACCTCAAAAACTCATTCCCTGAAAAGTCAGAAACGGAACTTCGTCAGATAGAAAAACAATTCTATCGAAATCTGTGTGATTATGCCGTAGAGATGCTAAAGCTTCTCACTATTAGTAATGTTGAGCTGACGAAGAGAATGGTATTCACCAATCCGGAGTTGCTGATGAAACACGCTAAAAATAACCAGTCCGTTCTGAACCTTGCATCACATCACTTTAATTGGGAATGGCTGCTTACCGCGGCATCAGTCATATTCCCTGTTGAGACGGATTTCGTCTATCAGCCGGTCAATAGCCCTTTCTTTGAGCGGATTTCACTTGAATCTCGCACGCGATTCGGAGCTCATGCAGTAAAGCGCGACGAAGTTGCGCGGGAAATGGTGAAACGAAAAAATGTCACGCGAAACGTTGCCATTGTGGGCGACCAGTACCCGGGATATAAGCACGATAAGAAGCACCCTACCAAATTCATGAATCAGGATACGGTGTTCTTTTATGGATCATACCAAATCGCCTTGCTGACTCAGTACCCTGTCGTTTACAACAGGGTGAAAAAAGTCAAGCGCGGTTATTATGAGGTGACCACAATAGAATTGGCATCTCCGCCTTACGGAAAAGGTGACCATACCTTATTGGAAAATTACATTAACGAAGTAGAAAAGGCCATTCGCGAGAGGCCTGGAGAATGGCTTTGGTCACACAACCGATGGAAGAAGAGACACCTTGAAAGCGCTTAATTAACAACCTGCCGTTTCCCGTAATGATGAGCCGAAATCACAATCAGCGCTAACAATAACAAAACACTATATTCCATACCTCCCTGGGTCGCACCTACTACGAACCATCCGTTCGCCATATGAACAAGAATATTCCCATTGTTAGCTCGATCATAAATACAGCAGCAATCCATTTTACATAAAATCCCAAAGCCATTGTTGCCCCGCCAGCGATTTCAAAAACAGTTATAGCCCAAGCGAGCGGTACTCCAATGAAAAAACCTTTGGAGTCCAAAAATTCTCCAAACCCGCCCACCGTTCCAAGATAAATCCGGATTAGCCCGTGTGCCATGAGGAAGAGCGATACAGCAATCCGCAAAAGAATAATCGATTGTTTAGGTGCGATAAAAGGGAACGTTTTCATTGAATTGATTTACATTAGATATTATGGAATTTCTCGACATGAGTTAACTTTCAACTTGAGTTATCTTCCAAAAAGCAAGTTGACTTTCACACCCCATAAAACTTAGATCACCGAAATGTCATGTAATTTAAAAACAATGCCAAGTGTCTGCACGTGTGCTTTGCTTCTGGCTTTAGTTTTAGCTGCGAGCGCCCAGGTGTCACCTCCTGAAAGTCCTGTGATTTTTATGGAAAACATCGTGAGTACAAATCTCAATGAACGCGACATGGCAATTTCACCAGATGGGCGTGAGATGTTCTTTACAATTCAATCCAATCAACACGCTATTTCAACCATTATTCGCCTCAACAAGCTTTCAAATAATAAATGGTCTAACCCAGAGGTTGCATCTTTTTCGGGGAAATATTCAGACCTCGAACCGGCTTTTAGTCCAGATGGGGAAAAACTCTACTTCAGCTCCAACCGACCAATCG
>DATHIE010000074.1:0-3238 GCA_035316905.1 Chryseolinea sp.
TTTTTTTGCGCCTTTTGCGGGGATTCTTTTGCGTTTTCTGCGCCTGCCCCGAGCATCGGTGGCTTAACCTGCATTTGAAGTTTTGTAGAAAGTTTGTGCGTCAGCCGAGTGTGTTTTTTCCCCACCGATCCCGATGCATCGGGAGGGGCAGGCGCAGAGGAATTGTTCGTAGGCCCTAACGTGATTTGTTTAAGATGACGTGAGTGCGACTGAACGATGGTAAACGCAGACGACGCAGATTCTAATTGCATTTTTCTGCGGCCTTTGCGTGAACCCCATTTGAAGTATTGTGAAAAACCTTCTCAGCAACGATTGCTTACAGCTCAACCTCTTCTTCCACAGGAACGCCGATAGGTGTCTGGCGCTTCAATACTTTACCTGTTCCTTCTTTGTCTTGTCCTAAGTAGAATCTCTGAACAAATGGTTTCTCCAACATATAATAGAAAGCATAAAAACAAACCTGGTTAATAGCAACAGCAACGATACCAATCCAGGAGAAAGCATATAACGCAGCACCATGTCCATTTAACTGCCCCCACCCGTATAGTGGATTGGACATGAACCTGAAAATTCCTTTCGCCTCAAAATCAATTACCTTTTCTTCAATGAACATGTCCTTATAATAATAGATACCCAGCCCGATTTGCCACGATGCCAGGAACTTTATTATAAATCCAATCACCTGAAGAGTAATGCCGAGCCATAGCACCCAGGTTACAGGCATAAAAGCGAAGTCGTCCCTATTCATAGTAGTGAAATAGAGATAAGAGAACGCCAGTCCGTTGTGGAAAAAAGCGAACGAGAGCCACGCCTCAAATTTTTTGTGCGCCTCTTCCTTCGTCGGACTGGTCTTCAGCCAATATTCTTTGAATCCACCCTTTATAAACGTTCCGAACAACACGGTGTAATGCACCACCATGGACACTGCCCAATAGGTCAGACCCAATTCAAAGGAAGGATTCAGGAACAAAAAATAAACCACGATAGAAGAGAGGATGAGAGACAACCATCGGGCTATCGTCATATTGGCCAGCACAATTCCTCCTGTGCCCAACAACACCACAATTGCTTTTTTGATCATTAGTAATATGTTAACGGCCTTGTGCAGCGGATGTTGTATGTTTTGAAGGCGGCAAGATATTGGAAAATTTGCGCCCGACCACCCCCTTACCCCCTCCAGGGGGAAAATATTCTTTGGATGGGCAGAATTAGATGTTGGCGTGGGTATTTCCCTGCGTAACCTAGCGTCCCTTGCGTATCTGCGGTAAAACATGCACACTCACACACCGCGACGGTTAACGGATACCTGTTTCTTTGCACACAGCTTCTGTAATCCGACAATCATCTTTCATTGATCATTGGTCATTGATCATTGTTCATTGCTCAAGCGGTCCTACCAGCTCGACCGGCAACTCCTCACCAGGCGCATAATACCTGCCCTTCTTGTGATCCGGATTCATTTTGAAAGTGACGGACTTATCCTGATTTGAATACACGCTGAGGGTATCGTTCTCCTTACCCTGAAAGGTAAATACATCCGAGGCTTTGCCTGTTCCATCTTGCATTTCGAACGTATCGCCTACTGGCACGATGTACATGTCGCCATCGCCGATCAAATATTCTCCGACAAAGATTCCTTGTTCCGATTGTGCGGGTGTAAGATTTTCGGCTGCAGATACTGTATCTGACGCAGTTTCATTTGTATCACCGGTATCCTGCTGCTCTTTGCTGCCGGCGCATGCAAAAGCGACTGACGCGACAATAAGTACGATCTTAAGGTTGTTTAGTAATTTCATAGGAGATGTCTTAGATTGGATTATTGAATTACACTTAATTAAAAACCAACGTTGTATGAGATTGATGATATCCTAACCTGAATATAAGAAGAAAGTTTTTCACAAACGTCAAATGCAGATAAGCCACCGATGCTCGGGGCAGGCGCAAAAAACGCAAAAGAATCCCCGCAAAAAAGCGCAGAAAAATGCAGCCTAAGTTTTGCGGTTTCTGCGCGTGCAATCGTTGATCGGCACGCACGCGGCCTTAAATAAATCACGTTAAGACCTACGAACAATTCTTTTGCGCTAAAAACACACGCGACCGGCGCACGCACTTGCTACACCCCCGACCCTCGAGGGGAAGCATATTCTTGAACAAATGAAACAAATCAAACATTGATCATTGATCATTGATCATTGCTCATTCTCCTTATACCTTTATACCCCTATACCTTATACCTATAAGCCATGACTACCCTCAACCGAAAGCAAGCCCTCAAAAAGATGACCGCTAGTGCCGGCCTGTTGGCCTTCTCGCAACTCAGTGGCGCATCTGATATAGATAGTAAACCCAAAACAATGAACTCCCTGCAAGAGAAACCCGTCGACTGGAAAACTTCTGCTCTCATCGTCGTGGATATGCAAAATGACTTTGTAAGAAAAGGCGCTCCGCTTGAAGTTCCTACTGCATTGGGTACTGCAGCCGCACAGAAGGCACTGATACTTGCATTCCGAAACCATAGACTCCCCGTGGTCTACACTAAATTTCTTTCGCATCCCCATTATTATCTGTTATGGGAATGGTCACCACAATGTAAGCCACCCACGAAGTGTTGCTGGAAAGGTCACCAGCGATATTATGAGGATATTAAAGCGAGCCGTGACTGCACAGAGATCATAGATGAGCTATCACCATCTCCGGATGATATTATTATAGAGAAATTTGGCTACGGCGCGTTTCACAGCACTCCGCTCGCCGACACTCTTCATGCCCGCGGCGTCACCACACTCGCGATCACGGGAACCGTTACACAGATCTGTGTGGAAGAGACAGCCCGCGAAGCTATGCACCACGGATTCCGCACGACGCTTGTGGAAGATGGTGTCTCATCTTTTGCACCTGATCTTCAAGCGGCAACACTGAAAAACTTTGGGATGAAATTCGGGTGGGTGGCAAAGAGTGAAAGGATTATTGAGGGGGTTGGTGCGTTGAAGTAATGCGTCATGTCGAGTCTACGCACCTTATACTGGCATTGCGTTAGATTCGACCCCGATAAGTATCTGGGCCCAGATTCGATGGCACTCGTAGAGAAGACCGACACACCTGATGAAGCGGGCTTTTGTACTGGCATTAGCACGTTTTGTTCACTGATGAAGCGAGCTCGGAGGAGGATGTCTCGGTGGAAGAGCATCGCCCGATGAAGTTCGCATGCTCGACATGACGTACCGCACCTCACCTCCTC
>DATHIE010000075.1:0-7583 GCA_035316905.1 Chryseolinea sp.
TGGCTGAAGTTGTAATGGAATAAAAATGAGTTTGGGGTCACCTGTTTACTTTTCTTGCTATCGAGCACTATATATCGCTGAACGTTTTCCTCTCCAAAAAAGTGAGCTAGTAGGAGTGTTGCATTTTGTGGTGGATTTGACTCGGTTGTACTTTGAGCAATAACGGTCAAAGGCAGCCACAAGAAAAGAATAACGGAAGTCTTCATGAATGACGAATATACCAAAAAGTGTTCCGCTTTAACTGTGCTTCTCTGCGTGCATTTCCTCTGCGATCTCTGCGCCTGTCCCGAGCTTCTCGGGGGTAAAACGTCGGGGCACGCCCTCTACCAGCATACGAATCCTACCACATATCATCACTCTTACAGGAGAAAGGAAACTAACCTGTAAATTGGCAACAACTTGAAACATCTTGTCTCGCTTAAGAGGTTTGTCATTATTTTCTTTTTGATAATTAGCTACAGCGCGTTATCACAAAAGATCATTACGCTTCCGTTAGAAGGTCTAAATGGACCTAATGGCATTGGCATTGATTCTCAGGGACGGCTTTACATCGCCAACGAGCCGGGCAAACGCGTGTTGGTTTTTGATCGCGATAATTCATTGCTGAAAATTATTAAGTCGGACTCCCCGGATGGTATCGCTTTTGACTCCGAGAAAAATGTTTACATATCAAACTTCTACTCGGGGCTGGTGATGAAATATGATGTTCATGGTGTGGCTGATACATTGGCGCATCTCCTGGGCCAGCCATCGGATATCGAGGTAGACCGCCTTGGCAACATTTATGTCTCTGAGTTCAACCTCGATCGCGTATCAGTCATTGATAAGAATGGAGACGCCAGAGTATTCGCAAATGGAATTACAAAACCTTTCGGCCTTGCATGCGACAACGAGGGAAATGTTTATGTGGCCAGCAATACAACCGGTCAGATTTTCAAATGTTCCACGAACGAAAAGAAATTATTGGCGACTGTTCCAGGTAGCGTGGCATATATAGCGTACAGCAACAAAACAGGAAATCTCTACGCCGCATGTTTTACCGGCAACGCTATTTACAAAATAAATAAGTCAGGTGAAGTCTCACGCTTTGCGGGCACAGGCGTGAAAGGAGGGGAGGACGGAGATATCGGGCAATGTACATTTGATGGTCCAAATAGTGTTACACTGTCACCCGAAGGGGACATTTATATTTCGGAGTTCCCGGCAAACAGAATCAGAAGAATAATAAAGGCGGAGTAACGAATTTATTAGGAGCGAAAGTCAACCCGGCGCTTTTCCAGTCCATCGCTTGAAAGCTCGTGAAAATGCACTGAGCTCGTTATAACCAAGCATATATGAAATTTCCTTGAGTTGATATTTACCGGACTCCACGTAACTAAGTGCAAGTGATTTTTTAACCGAATCCGCCAGTTGCTGAAATGTGGCAGATTCATCCTGCAGCCGACGCTGCAAGCTTCGCGGAGTCATGTTGAAATTTGCGGCCACATCCTCCAGGGAAAGGATTCCGAGGTAAGAATTTTTCATCAGATAGTCCATAACGCTAACCTGGAATGAAATATTCTTCATGGGATCATGGACCGTTGCACTCACCTTCTCCAGAAAGATCCTTTGAATGTCATAGTTAGCCGTGAGTATAGGTTCATTCCAGAATGTGTTGTCGAATTCAATCGTGAGAGGTCCAGCAGTCGTCAGGGGGCTGCATCGAAACACTCTCGCATATTCAGTCTCATCGGACATTTTATAGGAATAGTATATTTTATTTGGAGCGATCTTCTTTAGCAACAAACCATTCAGTTCATGAATAGTGAAAACCAAAAGAAAATCGGCTACTTGCTGTGTTACCTCTTTGGGGTGTGCCTGATTGGTTTCAATCAGGCGCACCATAAAAGTTTCTTCGTCTTTATCAACTTCCATCCTGAACAAGTTCGTAACGACAGGACTGAAGGAGGCCGCCAACGTTAAGCCTTGTCCTACTGTTTCACTGCTTTTGATGATTTCGCCTACCGCTCCCAGGGCTGCAAGCTGAAGTGACTCGCCGAAATGAAGACCAAACAAAGGATCTTTGCAAAGATGCTGTGCGTTTTTCCAGAGATTCTCCAGAGTTGAATAATTAAATTCATACTCATTGCCGCTCTTCAACTGCGTCAGAGGGACGCCGGCGGCCTCGCATAGATCGGAAGCATCAACTCCTCGCTGAACAGCATACGACAACATGCTTAATGCGAATTGTTTTCTCTGTGCATTCATCATCCGACTGGTAAAATGATATTCCTTGTTGAGCTGTAACTTGTTATGCAAAGTAAACATACAAATCGTACCGTTCAATGTTGACCCCAGAACACGTTCTCTTTGTCAACGTCTTCCGAATAAATTTTGGCGTGAGTGATTTTGCCATTTTCCACTGTGTACACGTCAACGTTACGAATGTCAAGAATTTTTCCGGTCGGCTGAGCGGCTGTCCAGTGCAGAATACACACTACGTTGTTGCCACTCGGTGAGAAATATTGAACATAGTTCAACCGTAGAGTTTTCAACGACAACGCCGACATTCTTGCACCCATTTGAAGTAACTCTACTTTTGATTTCTTGATTCCGGACACCGTGTTATCACCAGGTTGTTCCCACACCACATCGGGATGAAGCAAATCGACAAACGTTTTGTGATCTTTTTGCATGTAAGCGGTTAAGAAAGTTTTCACTACTTCAAGTGGCGTTGCGCATGGTGCTGTGGCCATGGTGTCCGTCTGTGATTGCACCGAAAGTGATGCTGCAGCGAAAAGAATTGTTATCGATATTTTTTTCATGATTTTGATATTAATGTGTTTCCAATTCCTTTGGCGCAAGTTGTTTCTTGCCCTTGAATTGCAAGTAGGCCATGAGTGCAACCCAGGCAGCGACAGCAGCTATTAAGGAATATCCTAAGGTGGATACATCCAGCAGTTGCAGCAGAATGATAGCGAGGCTCGTGAGTACCCACAGGGTATCAAGTGCAATGATAGTGTTTACAGTTTTTTCAAGAAGCGGATTTTGAATGCTTGCTCTGAAAACCATGACTGCAAAAGCAAAAAGAAATATTCCAACAGCTACGAACGCAGTTGTGTTGGAAGTAGCGAATAGATTGGCGACGAAGCGCGGCACAATTGCCAGGATCAAACCTGTAATGCCTGAGGTTACGGCATTGAGCAATAAAACATTTCTTAGTGTTGTCATAACTTTTTTGTTTGTGTTATGACTCAAAGGTATGGCCACTACACAGGCTGGGATTTACCCAAAGACGACAACGACTTGTCATTTCGCGACGAGGGATACAGAGTGTCACTCCAGGTCAAAGTCATCATTTCTGAATCTTAAGACTTGAAAAAGAACAAAATGCAAGTCACGGATAGAGTGAATGATCCGACAAAATCTTTCGCGTGTGTATTTCCATATGACGAGGAGAGGAGTGTAAAAAAACGCTTTCATAATTGAGGCTGGATTTAATTGATTCGAAAGCGCTAATTTCAAAATGTAAGTCGCGTTGAGATTGATACCAGCGTACCAATCTCTTGTACTCTCGTGTCAAGTTTTATGATATCTAGAGTAAAATGGGGGATTGATGCGATCCACTGTCTTTGAGGTAATACTATTTAAGATAGGTTCTGTGGCTAGATAGGAATATCTAGATAGGCAACGCTCAGTTGCATTTCTTGCAACAAAAAGACACCTCAACGGCGTAATACGCCACTAAGAGGGTTGCGACTCTTTGTAAATTGGGGAGACCGTTATTTATCACCCAAAATTACCCTCCAATGAAAACGATTAGCCATATCCTTTTAACGTCGCTGGTTATGTTCGGGTGTGAAAGTGAAGAACCGTCATCGACAGTAGGTGACTCCATTTTTCTTGACTACAGCGTGTCAGGACAAACTTCTCTCGCTACTCATATCAACACTGGAGAAAGGAAAGTTGACCTAGAAGTGGACCACGATGTTGATCTATCGGCTGTGGTGGCTGACTTCGAAGTCGACGGCGACTATAGAATACTTGTTAACGGCGTCGAACAGACACCCGGTGTTTCCACATTAGACTTGACAGAGACAGTCACATACAATTTGGTTAACACCGCGAAGAATTCAAGCACGGAATGGAAGGTTACGGCGACACCATTGAAATGCAAGATTGTAATAGATGCATCCCATGATGGTGGAGTGTGGTGGTTCCCGCAAGGTGATTCTGGTTTTGATACGCAGAAGCCTCACCAAGGACAGGAGTTTGCAGAGATGCTCCGCAGCAAAGGATTCGAAGTGACTGAGTTAGGGAGAGGCAAAGAACTTTCCGAAGAAATGTTTTTTGGAAGCTATATTGTTTTACGAGCCGGAGGATTTGAAAGCTATACGCAAAAGGAAGTACAAGTTTATTCAAAACTTCTCGATCGAGGAATGAATCTGGCATTCTTCACCGATCACAAGAAGTTCGATCCTAAAGATGAAATTGCTGACCTTTTAGGATTGAAATTTCAGGGAATAGCAAATGGAATTATTCAAAACTTTGAACCACATCAGATCACGGCCAACCTGGAGTCGCTGTACTACATTGCAGGTTCCGCGATTCTCGAAGGAGACCTGAATTCCAATATTGAAGTATTGGGTCGATTGGGGCCAGATGAGTTTGTTGACCTAAATGCTAACAGTGTTAAAGAACCCAATGAACCTACTGGTTCTGCTGTCATGGGGCTGCTGAATTATCCTAAAAGCCGGATCTTTTTTTTCGGGGATATGAACGCGGTCCAAATCGACACACAACCCTTCATTGATAATCTGGTTGGATGGATGGGGGATTGTAGTGGGTGGTAAAGAAACTCAGGCATCCGAATGCTCATAACAAAAACACTTTAGTTTGCAGGACAGGGGTCCGGTATCTACGCATCAGACTTCTCGCGTGGCAACAAGCTTCGTATTTACGATATGGCCACCGGAGACGTAATATTTCAGTTTGAGCTCCCTGCCAATCAAAGTGTCATTCCAATGATGTATTCCGCTTGCACGTACTCTCCTTACACCTGACTATTTAAATGCAATCATCCTCTTCTCGGCCTTAACGATGTTGTCGAGGAATGTTTTTAAGCTGATGTAATCTTTCACATCGACGCGTGATTTGTTAGTAGTGAACTTCCGGGTTACCAGAAGCAGCTCGGGATTGACTACCTTATATTTCAAGTCATAGGTCATTCCTTTAAAAGAAAGAGAAACATCGGCAGGCAGGTCTAAGAATTTTTCTCCTTTCGAAAGCTCGACACGAACTGTGCTCTCGTATTCATCGGTATCCTCATACGCGTTGTAATTGACCGGGTACTCGCGTGTTTGAGAAATAAAATGGTTGGATGTGGCGACAAGATCCGGAAATATGAGTTTCAACGTCTTCAGATTCGCTATTTCGGAAACTTCATCCTTGATGCTATAACGATATGTGTAGGCAAGAGAATCTATTGTTGATTCCAAATCATCGAAATACAAGGTGTCAATGGCTATGTTTTTGCTTTGACTAGCGATATACTCCTGTAGTTTGATAAGCTGCTTGTCATACGAAAGATTTGAAAAGTCATTCCTAACCCGCGACGTTAGATTGCCATACTTAGTTTGTTTTGTATGAACCATAACATCATTGCCGGAAGGCCTGATGACTACATCCGCCTTGGCTATGTCCCGGGATTTTGTCGTAGTGCGTAGAACTTTTAGCTCTGAAATTTTTGAGTCAGACTTCAACGGAATTTCGAGTATCAATGCCCCTGTCAAATTATTTGGCATGCTTGTGAATGGAAGGTGACGGTCCGTGAGTTCAATATAGTATTCCTTTCCATCCAGCATTGACTTAGCAATGCAGTGATTGAATTCGAGGGAGGGGAGAACCATGTCTTTTTCACCGTTCTCTCCCGTGTCTGTCAGGACCATTTGCGTCCTAATGCCAGCCATTTCGCAAAGTTTCATAAACAGATTGGACAGATCTTTACAATCACCCAATCGCGTGGAGAGTGTTTTGGAGGCCGATTGCGGACGATAAGCGCCTTGACGGAATGAAACAGAGCTATAGCGGATGTTATCCTGTATATAGGTGTAGATCCTGCGTGCTTTCTCAAACTCACTTAGAGTCTTGAGCTCGTCTTTTGAAAAAAGAGTTTGAAAGGCAGTAGTAAGCTCGAATGTCTCTTCCGAAGTTTTATTGATCAAGTCAGCGTACCATGTGGAGATTTCATTCCATGAGTTCAGCGTAGAAATGTGAAGAACAGGAAGAACGTCCACTGTAGCTGGCATGTAGGGCTCATAATTATAAGCCGGTTGTTTGGTTGTCTCCCAGGCATATTGCTTGAAGTCTTCCACGTCACTGATAGCCGGTTTCAAAGATGAATTCGTCATCTGATAATTGAGCTTTCGGCTTGCAGGCAACAGTAAAGTGTACCGCGAGTGGGCAATATATGCGCTCCCCTGGAAGTATTGCTTAGCCCAAAAGTCATTGGCAAACCTGCCGTTGATGAAATTTTGATAACGATATTGGAATACGACGATATCACCAACTTCAAGATTAGTAAAAACAATCTCGTTTTCGTTGCGCTCGCCTCGAATATGAGAACCGGACGGTTTTATGACTTCAAACTTCTCTATAAATAGGTTTTGACTTGAAGTATAGTTAATCGTCGATTCTTTATATTCCTTAATCCCGTTCTCGTTAGTGATGCGTACAATGTAGGTGTTGAACTCTTCTGTTGCGCCACCGGAATGCATCACAATGCTGCGATCTTCCTCCACGACATAATAACCTGCTTCCGAGGTGAGATTAACTGCAGGCGGAACATCCTTCGCCACAATATCATCTACGCTGATCTGGGGAACGATCTTATAAGCGTCTGGCTTTCCCATCAAGTTTCTCAGCTTGCTGATCACCTCGTATTGATTGGGATCAAACTGCAGTGATTGCTGGTAAGCTGTAATAGCCTCGTCTTTTTTGTTTTGCTCACGTTTCACATCTCCTAACAACTCCCACGCTTGTTCATGGTAAGGGGAGAGGTCCAGCGCTTTTTTCAGGTAGTCCTCGGCTTCGGTATACTCTTTTGATTTGATGTGATATTGTGCATTGTCGACTGTAAGCGATGTTTCGAATGGGAATTTCGTCACCATCCATTTCCGTTTTTCAGCCACAATCTTTGACTTGCCTTCCTGGTCGAGCAATTGAAGGTATTGCTTTAAGAGGGGATGGTTGTAATTCGTGGCCAGGTAGTCATCAAAGACCTTCATCCCAGCTTCCTTGTTCCGATGGATCTCTGAATGAATAGCATACATCACAGGAATGAGCCTCGAATCATCAGGATACTTTTGAAAGGTGCTTTCCGTCAGGGCCACCATTTCAGTTACCTTTTTTTGTTTGGCAAGGATTCCAATTCTTGTCTGCAGTGTTTTGAGATCTTCGCCGTACATATTTTCATACTTTGCGACCAGCTCAAGTGCTTCGTTGTATTTCTGTGTGTTAACGCTGTTAAGGATATCAATATCAAGTATGGCCGGCGCGGTGGGATCGGTACGTCTTATATTGTCCAGTTCCTCAAGCATAGCCGT
>DATHIE010000076.1:0-4797 GCA_035316905.1 Chryseolinea sp.
CCTCCGTCAACAGCCTTAATCACGCCATTAATGTTGTTGAGCGCAATGTAGTGCGCATTCCAAAGGTCCGTGCCAAAACCGTTGCCGATATTCAGGTCACCGTCGGCGAGCACATCATCGTGAATAAAATTGCCGTATCCGTAGGAATAGTTTGAACACCATTCACACCAAAGGGAATTCAGCGAAGCGGCGAGCGCTGCCTCGGCTTGTGCAACGGTGGTATTAAAATTACCAGGGTATACAAAACCTTTTGGATCTTCATCCAGATCCTGGCAGGCAACGACGCTCAACAGGACGAAGAGTGCCAGATAACTTTTTAAATTATATAAATTTTTCATGGCTGTTTTCTTTTAGAATGTTAGGTCAATACCGAAAATAACTGACTGTGCAGTTGGGTAGCCTCCAAAATCAAGACCCAACCTGGCATCATTGGAGTTAAATGAACTGACTTCAGGATCATATCCTTTATAGTCCGTAATGGTAAAGACATTCGAAGCCGTGACATATGTTCTTAGCCTGCTCAGACCTATTTTGCTGATAACCGTTCGGGGAATGGTGTAAGCCAGCGTAATGTTTTTCAGGCGGATGTAAGATGCATCTTCAACCCACCGGCTAACACGTGTATCAATACCAGAAACCGTACTGGTAAGCCCGGCTGCCTTTCGGTCGCTTTGTGAGGTGAATGCAGGAACGCTCGTGTTCTGATTTTCTGTGGTCCAACGATCGAGCATTGCCGCGCTCGTGCCTTCTGAATCACCAGGACGTTCTAACCGGATCTCGTTAACGTTAAAAAGATCATTTCCCGAAACACCTTGAATCAGAAACATCAGGTCAAAATTCTTAAATGAGAGCCTGTTATTCCAACCGTAGATAAAATCCGGCAGTGCCTGACCAATGACAGTTAGATCGTCCCGATTGATCTTGCCATCGTTAGTTTTATCCCAATACTTGATATCTCCGGGCAATTGTCCATAGGTTGCGGCTATATCCTCTTCCGCGGTACTCCATGTACCATTAGTTATCCAGCCGGTCATTTCACCAAAAGGATGCCCCGGTTTCAAGTACAGCAAAGCAGTGTTATTATTTGTACTGAAGCCATAACCTGCTCCTGGAGTTGTTCGGAACGGAAGGCTTGACAATCCACCCAGGTCAAGTACTTCACTGTTATTAGCTGAAATGTTGAAGCTTGTATTCCATTTAAAATCTCCCACAAAAGGATCACCGCCAAGAGTTAATTCAATTCCTTTGTTTTCAACAGAACCGACGTTGTCAATGATACTACTGAATCCGGTATATGTGGGAAGCTGCCGGCTTAGGAGTAGATCCTCTGTGGTCTTTATATAATAGTCAAAGGTTAACGTTAGGCGTCCATCGAGTAGTCCTAAGTCCAAGCCGATATCTGTTTGTTTTGTACTCTCCCATTTCAAGTTTGGATTGGCAGCCCTGATGATGCCATATCCAACATTTGACGACGAGCCGCCTTCATAGGGATAGTTATATCCAGTAGATGAAAGGGATGCCAACGTTGCATAGGGGTTGATAGCCTGATTGCCCGTTATACCCCAGCTACCTCGAATCTTCAACTCAGTGAACCAGCCGAGGTCCTGGATAAAACTTTCTTCCGAAAGCTTCCACGCGGCAGAGACCGAAGGGAAGTAACCCCATTTGTTGTTTGCACCAAAAACTGAAGAACCGTCAGCGCGGTAACTAGCTGTCAGCAAATACTTCTCACCAAAAGCATAATTAACCCGGCCAAGGTAAGAATTGATAACGCGCTCCGTATTGAAGGAAGATGCTACAAGAGAGGTTGCGCCACCCAGGTCATCAATGCCTGCCGCGTCAACGAGGAAGCCGGTTGCAAGTACAGTCGATCCTCTGTTCTTTTCAACCTGTTGTTCAGCTACGGCAGTTATCGTTAAATGATGAACGCTGAAACGTTTGTCGTACGTAAGTATATTGGAGTTCTGTAGACGTGAATACTGGTTTGCATCAATCGTTCCTGCTCCGTCTCTTTGAAAACCCTCTTTTGTTTCCCGGTTCAGGTACCGATAATTATTGCGGTTTGCGGTCACTGCGCCTCCCGTTATTCTGAATGAAAAATCTTTCCAAAACTTAAATTGAACAAATGCATTTACGTTATTGCGCAACGTGCCGTTATCTGTTACAGGCTCCATTGCACTTGCCAATGGATTCCACATTCCCGGTTCTCCATATTCAGAGGGATGCCTGTTATAATTACCAAATTCATCAAACACAGGTATGGTCGCTGCCCAACGTGGAGCCACACTGGTTGTATAGCCTAAAGCATCGACGTTTCCTGCGCCATCAAAAAATGGAGGTGCATTTCCCGTTTCCTTTATTCCTGCCCAACTCAATCCAAAGCTTGCCCATTTATTGATGTCCATATTCACATTAGCCCGCAATGAAAAACGTTTGAATGATGAGTTGAGAAGAATTCCCTTTTGATCCAGGTATCCGCCCGAAACCAAATACTTTGCACTTTCAGATCCACCGCTCAGCGATAGCTGATGATTTTGAATAGGTGCTGTTTCGTATATCACGTTCTGCCAGTCTGTTCCACCGTTTTTGTCAAACTCTGCGATCTCCGCATCGGTAAAGATTGGCGTCGGAACAATGACAACATTTCCGGGCATGTTTTGAGTTGCCCTGTAGTCGTTCGCAGTGCGTGCAAATTCTCCCGCATTCATCAGCTCCAGCTTTTTCCTTATTTGCTGAACTCCCACCGTATAAGTATAGCTCACGGCTGGAGCTCCCGTCTTACCTTTTTTCGTGGTAATCAGGATTACGCCATTTGCACCTTGTGAGCCATATATTGCCGTGGCCGAAGCATCTTTCAGAATTTCCATTGACTCTACATCATTCGGATTGAGCGAATTAATGTCACCACCCTGCAGACCATCGATGACAATCAGTGGAGAATTACTTCCATTGATAGAGTTCATCCCGCGAATACGAATCGTAGTAGGCCCGCCTGGCACACCACTTGGGCTCAGTACCATTACACCGGCAGCTCTACCTTGTAATGCCTGGTCTACACGTTGAGTGGGTAGTTGAATAATGTCCTCACCTTTAACAGATGTGATGGCACCTGTCAGATCACTCTTTCGTTGCTCTCCATACCCCACAACCACTACTTCGGACAAAGTGCTAAGATCGGTCACAAGAGAAACATCTATAACGGACTGACCTCCGATCGCCACTTCCTGAGTTCCGTATCCGATGTAGGAGAACACTAACACGTCTGCGTTGTCTGGGGCGGATAGTCTGTAACGACCACTGGCATCGGTAGTCGTTCCGATTGTTGTTCCCTTGACCACGACGTTAGCTCCGGGTAGTGGGTCATTTTTGTCATCGACGACCGTTCCCGAAATGATCTTTTCGATAGTGATAGTAACGGCACTATTGCCATTACCAGTCTTGTACCGCGTATTATTCCCTGCGGCCGCCACGGGGTGAACGGGCGCTGCAAAATAAAATACACTAAGTAGCATACACCAGTATGCCTTGGAACACTTCTGTAGTGATTCACTCATAAACATAATTGGGTTAGTGTGGTTAACGAATTGCCTAATTCCATGCATCAACAACGTCTTTCATTGTTGATACTATTGTTGTTTAAATTACTTCAGATCTTCGTGTATGCTTGTCGGCCAATCCCGAATTCAATAGACAAGCACTTTCGCATCATCTCTCTATCACGGATGCTATTACAATCAATCGAGCCACTTGACTCTGGACAGAGGTGCGCCTCAAGGGCCCTGAGTTGAAAAACTAGTAAAACGCCCTCCACCGAATTTAAGAAAGTCATTGTTAAAAACTTGCAATAATTACACTGAACGGTTTTTTTATACTTTATGCATAGCGTGTTTCTGTGTGTCTTCCACATTCGATCAGGATCTTTGCCTCGACTAAAAGAAAAAACCGTGGCAAACCAAGTGCCGCACTCGTGAATTAGTATAAGAGCGTGAACACTAGTTCAACTGTATTTGGAGCTTTTCATCGAATTGTTACGCAACGCTAGGGACAGACTATTTCAATTGAATCAGACCAAAATGTTGATTTAAATAGTGGCGCAAGCGCTTGCGTAAATGGAATGTCACGCACTGATTGCTTTTGTATCAGTGGACCTTGACAGGATTGACGATATCCTCCGGAGCATTCTTATCTCCTGCCGCAGGGCCATACCACACGCCTCCTCCAAACGTTAGTATAAATATTTTTCCAGGATCCTGTGGATCAAATTCCACACGTCTGCCCCATTTAAAATTATAACCAGGGATACGATCCCAGTTCTTGGCGTCAAGGGATTTGTAGGCCGATCCGTTGAACCCACAGGCATAAAATGTTCTGATACGTGGATCGTAGGTGATATCGTGAATGTGCTGATCGTGCGAAAGCACTGCACTCCATGATTTTCCGTCATCGTCCGACACAAAAATACCACCTCCGATATCTGGTGAAAATTCTCCCGGAGCTAACCGTCCCCATGCCGACATGATCAAGCGGCCGGTATGTTCTGGATCAATGACTAAACTCATGGGCGCATTGGTCTCCGGGGGTAGGGAAATTTTTCCCCATGTCTCGGCGCCATCGTTCGAGCGGTATAGAGCACCGTCCAATTCATTGCCGATGGTACCATCGTCACTCCGTCTGTTTACGATCAGGAAAAGTACACCGTCTGACTCACGGCGAATAATACGCCATGCAAAAGGTTCTTTCCCCGCAATCCCCTTATTCTTTTGACGCCAGGTCTTGCCGCCATCTGTAGATTTATAA
>DATHIE010000077.1:0-17231 GCA_035316905.1 Chryseolinea sp.
ATTCTGAGCGGCACTTCAGGCCAACAACCGTTCAGAATAGTTGGTTATTTCGGAATAAATGCTGCATTGGAAAATCCAAGTAGTAATACTTTCAAGAGATTGACGCATATCAACTTGTGGTTTCTCAATCCGGATTCAGCCGGCAATTTCGTCCGCGACTTATCCAGGCTCAAGCCGTTCATAGCTAATGCACATAAGAAGAACATTAAGGTATTGTTCTCCATCGGAGGCGGGAGCAAACAGCCGCAGTACCACTACCTTCTGAAGGACGATCGCCGGGCGGACCTTGTCGCGAAGCTCGTTAATGAAGCCGTCAAATACGATGTAGATGGAATTGACGTAGATCTGGAAGGAAGCAATATCGACGAGTATTATGAAAAGTTTGTGGTTGAGCTTTCGAATGCGCTGCATGCAAAAGGAAAGATTATTACAGCCGCTATTGCAATATACTACAAGGATCAGATCACTGACAGAGCCCTGGCGGAGTACGATTTTATGAATGTGATGAGTTACGATCGCACTGGGCCATGGCGTCCAGAAAAACCAGGACCTCACTCCACGTATACTCACGCTGAAGAGGATCTTGCCTACTTTACCGGCGAGCGAAAAATACCTAAGGAAAAACTGACTCTGGGTGTACCTTTTTACGGATATGGCTATGGGCCCGAGATCACATCAAAGGCAATAAGTATGAATTACAGGGAGATCGTTGCAACATATAAAGGAGCAGAGAAGGTAGATGAATGGAAGATGCCTGACGGAAAGATGCTTTACTACAACGGTATACCTACTATAAGGATGAAGACCGAACTCGCTACTTCGAAAGCCTCGGGTATTATGATATGGCAGGTCCTTGGCGATGCACCACGTAAAAAGTCTCTACTGCGGGCCATTTCAACATCGGCAAAGGGTAAATAGTTTAATCGAGAACTTCGCTCCTACTCTTCTTAAAACGGCGTCCACTCAATTTAATATTGGGTGATATGCTTTATATTACCTTCACTTTCATCCCCTCTATGAAAAACATTTCGATCACAGGCATCTATACGGATCTGTACCAGCTTACCATGGCACAGGTATACTTCCTCACCGGCCGCAGCAAACAACAGGCTGTGTTTGATTACTTCTACCGGAAAATACCATTTTCGGGAGGTTATACGATTTTTGCCGGATTACAGGACGTCCTGGAAATCCTGCAAGAACTTGAATTCACTCCGGAGGATGTAGAATACTTAAAAGCCATTGGATTGAATCCGCAGTTTGCCGATAGCCTTCGTGACTTTCGTTTTCGCGGCTCAATATTTTCAGCAAAAGAAGGAGAAGTTGTGTTCCCGGACGAACCTATTATAAGGGTTGAAGGCACTGTTATTGAGGCCCAGATCATAGAGACGATGCTGCTGAACATAGTGAACTTTCAATCACTTATTGCCACAAAAGCCGCGCGTATCCGATACGTTGCTGGAGACAAAATACTAAGCGATTTTGGATTGCGACGAGCGCAGGGTCTTGGCGGCTATCACGCAACAAGGGCTGCCATCGTGGGTGGATTTGATTCAACAAGCAATGTGCGGGCCGCTGCGGACTTCGATATTCCGGTTGTGGGGACAATGGCTCACGCATTTGTGCAGTGTTATGAAGATGAGCTTGCTGCATTCCGCGACTTTGCTGCACACCGGCCAGAAAACTGCGTGCTGTTGGTGGATACGTATGACACGCTGAAGTCTGGCGTACCTAACGCCATCACTGTCGCGCATGAAATGGAGAAACAATCGCATCGACTGCAGGGAATACGGCTGGACAGCGGCGACCTTGCATACCTTTCTGCACGGGCGCGAAAAATGCTTGATGCAGCGGGACTTCAGTACGTAAAAATCACTGCATCTAACCAGCTGGATGAATATGTAATCAAGAGTTTGCTGGATCAGAACGCACCCATCGATGTTTTCGGCGTGGGGACCAGCCTTGTAACGGGCCCGCCAGACGCCGCCTTGGACGGAGTATACAAACTCGCATCCCTGGACGGCAAACCCCGGATCAAACTCTCAGAAAATCTCAAGAAAATGACACTGCCGCACAAAAAGCAGGTGTACAGAATATTGAACAACAATCATGGATTTTTTGGTGCGGATGTGATCACGGGGACGGGCGAATCCACTGTGGAGATAATGCATCATCCGTTTGAGCCTGAAAAATCGCTGTTATTAAAAGGACTTAATAAAGAACCACTTTTGCACGAGGTACTAAGAAATGGAGAATTGGTTGGAAATCGTTTTCCGTTAAAAGAAATTGCATCCTATAGTCAACAACGGCTGAAGATGGTGCCAGAAGAACACAAACGCTTCTACAATCCGCACATTTATAAAGTGGGCATAAGTGAGAAGCTACGGGAAGAACGAAACTTGTTAAGGGCCCAATACAAGCAATGATGAACGTTTTAATCCTGGTCGATATTCAAAACGATTTTATCCCCGGCGGAAGTCTTCCTGTTCCTAAGGGGAATGAGATCATTCAACTTGTCAATGAACTGCAGGACTCCTTTGAGCTCGTGGTGGCAACACAGGACTGGCACCCAGCCAGCCACAAGAGTTTCGCCACTCAACACCCTGGTAAAAAACAATCTGAAACAATTTCCCTCCATGGACTGGACCAAGTATTATGGCCAGATCACTGTGTGCAGGGAACAAATGGCGCGGAGTTTCACAGCGATCTGCATATGAATAAGGTCGAGGCAGTGTTTAGAAAGGGAATGAATCCGGATATCGACAGCTACAGCGGATTTTATGACAATGGCCACAAAAAATCGACAGGGCTTGCCGGATACCTTAGAGATCGCGGAATAAAAAAAGTGTATGTATGCGGGCTAGCTGCAGACTATTGTGTCGCTTATACGGCCAAGGACGCATTGAAAGAAAACTTCGAAAGCTATGTTATCGAGGATGCTACACGTGCTATCGACACCATCGGATATTCAAAGATCAAAGAGGAGATCATCACCTCAGGAGGGCAATACATTCAGAGTGATATGCTTCACCGCCACATGTAGCCTTGTCGGACTCTTAACCTTCAAAACAAACACACCTAAGTAAGAATTGATATGTATGATTTTTTCGCCCGGGTACGACTCCCGTTTTGGTTCATTATTCTAATAGCCACACGGATTTCTTGTAGCAAGCGGATAGCCCCTCAGGATGGTTTAGTCGGCGAATACCTGTTCAACAATGACGCATCAGACAAAAGCAAGTTTCAGAACCATGGAGCCGTAAATGGCGCAACGCCTACAAAGGGACATAAGGGCAAGGCTAATTCGGCCTATCATTTTAATGGAAGAGATCATGTATTACTATTCCCCATGGTGACCAGAATAATTTTGAGCATGATCAGGATTTCACCATCTCTCTTTGGGTTTTTGTTGAGAATCAAATTGACGTCGGGGGTGACATAAATGATATTATGATGGAGAGGTGATACGCAAGGTTATCCCTTTGCGATCGTGTATTATCCCAACAATGCTCCGGATGAATTCCGCAACAGATTTTCATTTGTCCGATATGATGGATCGATTTGCCGCGATTCTCCAGTGGTTAGGGTGCCAACCCCTGACCTTAATTCTTTCATCCACCTCGTTTGTTTGAAACAAGGATCGCAGTTAAAAATGTTCGTTAACGCCAAGCTTGTCTCTGAGGTTATCGATACTACCAAACCCAGGTCGACGTGTGGGTCAAAAAACAATTGTGAGGTAACAATCGGAACCCGTGCAAACCGCGTACGGTTCTTCACCGGTATCGTCGACGACGTAAGATTTTACAACCGGGCACTATCTGAAAAAGAGATTGGTTTACTCTATAAGCTTTAATATTGATAAATTTTATTTTTAACGTGTCGAAGCTATGGCTGTTTACTCTGCGGGATTGCTGATGTGCAGGATGCAGTTAACGAGTTTGGAATTTTTCCTCGTGCATCCCGGTGGACCATTCTTTTCAAAGAAAAACGAAGGCGCCTGGACAATACCCAAAGGATTGCCTGAAGGAGATGAGAGTATGGAAGAAACCGCTCATCGTGAATTCTTTGAAGAGACGGGGATTCGACCGATCAGACCTTTTCATACTATTGGTTCTGCCAAATTAAAGAGCGGCAAAACTATATATGCATGGACCTTCCTGGGCACGTGGGAATCGTCGGAGGGAATTGTCTCTAATCGCGTCGAAATTGAATGGCCTCCTCGGTCAGGGAAATCCATGTTGATAAATGAAATTGACCGCGCGGAATGGATGGATTTTGACAAGGCATCAGCGATGATCAATCCAAATCTTGTTTGCTTCCTGGAACGCGCCCGCGATATCTATTAATCAGATAAACACTGTTCACTTACTTTGCATATCTATCGAGAAAAGCCCTGATCTTTTCGCGCGCGATCTGGGTACTGAGATATGTCCAGTTTGTATCAAAAGCATGATCCGTCTCTGGTAAGATATAAACCTCATGAGGAACGTTAGCCAGATTTAGGGCATTGTCGGCTGAAATACCTTCCCTGAAGGGTACGATCCTGTCTCTCTCCCCATAAATCGAAATAGTGGGAGGAACATCCTTGTTAATGTGATTTATCGGGGATAGTAATTGATAACGATCAACGAGTTCACCCGGACCACCGCCGATATATTGCCTCATTCTTGGTTGCACGAAACCTTCGCTGCCTGTTGAAGCGTATAAAGTTTCCATATCGACTGGACCATATAGATTGATAACGCATTTGACTTTGACCGGCAGGCCACATGTGGGTTTCAATTCAGGATGGTCATAACTATAGGCGGCAAGCATTGCCAGGTTTCCCCCGGCCGAATAACCCATCAGGATTAAGCGTGTGGTGTCGACGTTGTATTCAGAAGCGTGAGTCTTAACCCAATTCAGAGCGCATTTGACATCTGCTGTCTCGTCGAGCCATCGCTCCGGCGGCGGCATACGATAGTCAACATCAAAAACGTGATACCCAAGCGTATTAAACCAGGTGTTCCATAAAGTAAGACTTCTTCTTGAGCCCCTGACCCATGCTCCCCCGTGTATCTTTATTATCGCCGGACGTGGAGTTCTATTTTTCGCCATGTCGGCGGGCCAAGCATCTAATAGTAATTGGGTACCGTCATCCAATGTATCATAACTCACGGTGGTAGTGCGGGACAAATCTCCCCTATTGAATCGAGGCAACAGCGCCTCAACAAGATTCAAGGGTACTTGGTGTTCCTGTGCCCACTTCCATAGCGCATATGACGGCCATAAGGAGAGAAAGCAGCTTACGAGCACGATACCGCTAAACGCAACCAGCGCAACTCTCCATTTCTTGTCTATTGACCAGAAGATCATTAACAACGAAACGACAGCGACTACGAGGAAAGCGGGCGGGACCAGCAGGCCAAACATCCCAAGACTTCCAAGGCCGCCAAAATCAACTGGGTTGATATAATAGTAAAGTGTGAGGGAAAGGATAATAAAAGTTAACACCGCCACGACGGTAACGAACCGTCCGAATCTACTGGTTCGCCTACGTGAACGAGTCATGACTATTTAATAAGATGGTTGAATGTCTTCCTTTTTCGTACAACACCATTCCATCAACTTATAGAAAAATCGATCAACGATAATTCAAAGCGAGATGATAAAATCAAAAAGCCGGTGGAATGGAAGTTGTTAAGCGCACACAACTCTGAGAGTTATTATTATTCTTAACAACCCGTCACCCTACTCTACTATCAAAGACATCCTTATGACTGGCTTTGATACCTTGTTTCTTCAATTTTTTCTATTCGAGGATTCTTGATAAAATCCTTGACTGAATCTCCAACCTCACCTATAATTTTTCTCGCTTTTTCTGTTCCAAGAACGTTTGCCAAAGTGATTCCGGTCGCTGCTCCAACAACTGCCGCAAGCATCACGCGATTCCTCATCACAAATGAGCCGATCAATTTCTTGTACGAGCCTTTTTTTCCTTTTTTTCCCATGATATTAATGTTATTGGTACGTCCAACCTTTGTACAAATACTGCGCCTCAAGCCGGAACGGCAAAACACACTCTCCTGAACGAGGGCTACGTCAAATATTTTAATGATTGTTGACCCACATCGTGGAATAATCGCCACAACAGTAACTATTGGCACAAATAAAAAAAGAGGAGGCAATGATTGTCTCCTCTCTTTCACAGAAGAATGTTTAGGATTCAACAAGCGAATCACGCAATGCGCGGACTGCGTCGTGATCGGCCTTTATGAGGTCGTACTGTTCCTCAATCAAGGCGATATGTTCGCTCGTCAGATGTTCACTGTCGTCTTCGAGAACGTCCTCGTAAGTCTTAACAGCGTGATCCTCTCCGAATTCGCATGATTCTAATATGGCCTTACGGTCTTTACCTGTTATTGCGGCCTTAACATCCATCCATGCGCGAAAGAATTTGCCAGTTACCTTGGTTCCCTTCGCGGGCGTTCCTCCCAGCATCTCTACTTCCCGCTCTAATTCGATACGGCAATCCTGGCTGGTTTCTGCGAGCTTCGTGAACAAAACTTTCAAGTCTGGTTCATTCGTCTCCTTTGCTGCAGTTTCATAACCTTCAATCCGGTCGTTATTGATCTCGACCAGCGTGTTCAATACATCAATTGCTTTTTTGTTTTCCATGGTAGAGTTCTTTTTTGTTTTGAGACATTTACTCCACCGATCTTCTCATCAATCGTCTTGCCAAAGGAAGTACAAAAGAATATCGCGGACGATCAGATCATTTCAACCCAAACATATGACTAACCAAATGCGGCTCGTTTTCCACGCTTCGTCAGCGGAATGGGCGTTTGTGGACTGATGCCAGAGATCCAAAATCAAAAAAAGGAATACTAAAGCCCAGGACCAAGGCAATGGTACTCCTGTAGCCTCTTATGCACGGCTGTAGAACCGACACCACAAGGAGGATTACATTTAGTTTTCGAAAGGAATGTAAATATTGAAACGGGCTCCCACGCTCAGATCACCGCTCGCAGTGATCACACCGTTGTGATTTTCAACGATCTTTTTCACGATTGACAAACCGATGCCAGTACCTGAGTATTTATCATTGCCGTGAAGTCGCTGAAATACTTCAAAAATACGATCATTGAATTGCGGCTCAAAGCCAATGCCATTGTCCGTCAGAGTGATGTGACAATAAAGTTTCTCTGGCATTACCCGATGATTTGGCAATTGATGCAGGCTGATTATTTCCTTCCCCTGCTCCATCTTACTGGATACCGTGATCTTAAGGGGAACGTCAGGACGCGAGAATTTGATTGAATTACCGAATAGGTTGAGCATCAGCTGACGGAATTGGAAAGCAATCGCATACACGTCGCACAGGCCGCTCGTTTCCACATTTGCATTCTTTTCCTGCAATTTTTCAGCGTACTCTTTGACAACATCATCTATTATGTCTGCGAGTTTTACATTTTCAAACTTCCTTTCACCTGTACTAACGCGCGAAAAAGCCAGCAAGTCCTGGATGAGCTTCTGCATCCGGTTTGCCGCATTTTGGATACGCTTGAAGTAATCCTTGCCGCTTTCACTTAACTGCTCTTTTTCAACGATACGAGCTGAAAATGTCTGGATCTTTCTCAACGGCTCTTGCAAATCGTGGCTAGCAACATATGAAAATGATTCCAGTTCCTTGTTCATCTTTTCCAACTCCAAGTTGTTTTGACGGATTTCCTCTTCCGCTTCCTTTCGCTCGATGATATCAATAATTGCGCTTAGAAAATATTGCCGGCCTGCAAGGGTGATCAATTCAATGGAAGTTAATACTGGTATAGTCTTGCCTGTTTTCGTCCGAACTTCCATCTCAAAGTTCTTAATAAACCCTTTTTCAAGAATTTCCTCCTTTATCTTCTCCCGTACTCCGCTATCAATCATATTAAGATCAACTGATGAACGACCAGCATATTCCTCACGCGTGTAGCCCACCAGGTTCCAAAAAGCATCGTTGGCATCGACGAGATCACCTGACGGCACTTCCGACAACGTTAGACCCAAAGGTGCAAACTCGAAGAGTTTGTTGAACTTCTCTTCGCTTTGTTTGATCTTTTCAGTTGAATGAACATTTTCTGTAATATTTCGCGCCATCACAATGACCGCATAGACCTTCCCTTCCAAATCCTTTAATGGCGTAAGGAAATTCTCATAGATATTTCCGGATACCGGCGACTTGTACATGGTGTTATGAACGGTTTCCCCTTCAAATGCGCGTAGTAGATCGTCGTGGCCCGCTCCGTTCCTTGCCGCGGGAAAAACCTCCCAATAGATCTTTCCCAGTACGTCTTCTTTGTTGATGTGGAAAAAATCTTCGCATGCTTTGTTGAACCCGATGATGCGCATCTCGCGATCATAAACACAGATGAGGTCAACCGAAGTGTTTACGATAGTATCTGCAAATTCCTTTTGAACCTTCAACTCTTCTGTTCGCTCTATCACCTTCTGCTCAAGGATTTCCTCGAACATCTTTTGATCGTGAATATTGGTCGATGTGCCATACCAGCCGATCACCTCCCCATTTTCATTCTTTTGTGGATAACTGCGGCTGAGATACCATTTGAATATACCGTCCTTCAAACGCATGCGATGCTCTCGTTCAAAATCTGTTTCGCGTTTAAGTGCGTTTGCCCATGCCTGTTTGGTTGCCTCTAAATCCCCCTCATGGACGGTATCTTCCCATGTCCACGTGCTGTCTGCTTTTCCAGACGCTCTTTCAAACTCGTAAATACGGTCGTTGAAGTATGTTATGTTGCCTTTGCTGTCAGCGATCCAAACGAACTGAGGCATTGCATTTGCCAGATGCCGGAGTTCCTTTTCACTTTTTTCAACCTTCCGTCGAACAAGGGTTTCCTCCGTAATGTCGGTTGCCATTACCGTAATCGCGGATACTTGCCCATCGTCACCGATCATAGGTTGATAGACACAGTTGTAGAAGCCCTCGTGTGGTTTGCCATCCTTTATTATTACTGTTCTTTCTTCCATCCCAACATAGGGCTTTCTTGTATTAAAGACCTCTTGCAACAACTTACTGATCGGCTGATCAACAAACTCGGGCAATACGTCGAGCAATCGTTTACCCATTATTTCGCCGGTTCTTCCCCAACTCCTGAGCGATTGCTCATTAATAAAATCAATTAAAAGTTCTCTGCCCTTGAGCGTAATAAATATGTTAGGTGAATTGAACAGGACATTTCTGATTTCCTGTTCGCGTTCTGCAATTTTTTTTTGGGTGACAACTTTATCGGTGACCTCAAGACCCGAGCATATCACGCCAGTTATATTCCCCTGAACATCACGCCTCGGTTCATATACAAAGTCAAACCATCCGGTCTGCATTTTTCCAAATCTATTGAATGTGATAGCCATTTCGCTTGCGACATATGGATCCCCGGTCCTGTATACTCCGTCAAGGAGTTCCATGATTCCCTGTGCTTCCACCTCTGGATATAACTCGTTTATGCTCTTCCCAATCAATTCATGTTCCGGTCTTCCAAAGACGTCTACCATCTTGTTATTTACCAGTGTTATCACAAATTTTTTCCCTTCCATCACCAGAATTCCGAAAGGTGACTGTCTAAAGATGGTCCGTATTTCATTTTGAGCATCGAGTCTTATTCGCTGGGTTTGAATTTGCGAAGCCACGCGTGCGGATAATTCCTTACTCGAAAAAGGTTTTACCAGGTAATCATCTGCACCCATACCCCAACCTTCAATCCTCGACTCTTCTCCTGACCTGGCAGTAAGAAGTATAACAGGAATGTTAGCTGTAGACTTATTCGACTTGATCGTTCTGAGAAGTTCAATACCATCCATCACGGGCATCATAATGTCAGTAACCACTACATCGGGTAGCTGTTCATTCATTTTATTAAGTGCATCCCTACCATTACCCGCTGTCACCACATTAAAATTTCCCGAAAGGATCGATTTAAGGTGAGAACGCATGTCGGCGTTATCATCGACAATCATCACATTCGGACGGTCGTTAGTGGTTGATATACTGACTGATACTTTGTTACTACTTGATTCAACCAGAGAATGCGCTTCCTCCACAAATGCGTCGCGTACGCTTTCGCTTGCTACGGTCTTTCCGTTGGGCCGGGAAAGAGTGAATGAAGCACCACCTGGCAAATGTTTTTTTCCTGAAGGCACGCTTACAATAAAGGTTGTTCCTTTGTTTAACTTGCTTTCCGCAGTTATTTCTCCCTTATGAAGGTGAACGAGCTCCTTAGTAAGTGACAGACCTATTCCGGTGCCTTCAAACGTCCGGCCTCCTGCTTGTTGAATACGATGAAAGCGTTTGAACAAATTGGGAAGTTCTTCCTGAGGAATACCTATCCCTGTATCTTTAACTTTTAGTATGACGTTTCCTTTCGTCTCTTTCAATTCAACGGTTATAGTTCCGCGTAGCGTATATTTTAAAGCATTTGATAAAAGATTAAAGACAATCTTTTCCCACATGTGCCGGTCTATATAAACAGGTTGTTTTATCTTTGAAGTCTTCACCACCAACTTCAACCCGGCCTTTTCAACAACGGATCTAAAATTGGAAACCAGATTTTTGGTGTAATTGACGATATCGACCTTGGTGAAATTTGCGTGCTGCTTTCCGGATTCAATGCGGCTAAAATCAAGGAGTGAATTCACGAGTTTAAGTAAGCGGAGCGCGTTGCGGTGAGTGGTTCCTATGCTCTCCATATCCGCAGAACTTAAGTTGGAATCCTTGCGTGCAAGTAATTCCTCAAGAGGGTTGAGCATTAGTGTGAGCGGAGTACGGAACTCATGGCTGATATTGCTAAAGAATACGGTCTTAGCTTTGTCGATCTGCTCCAAAGCCTCAATCCGTTTACGTTCCTCTTCGAAAGCTGTAGCATATGAGATTGCACGGGCAACCTGAGAAGTTAACAATTCAAAAAAGCTCCGATAGGAAGTATTAAAAGGTAATCGTGGGCTGACACCCGCGACAATGACGCCGACATTGTGTTTACGTTGTGCTGATGGTATCGGTATAACTACTGCGGTATGCGCAGGATCTGACCATGGTTGATCGGGAACATAGCTGCATTTCCTCGGCAACTGTTCTATTACTTCCAACATGCCACTCTCGAATACCTCTGCATAGGGTAACAGCTGTCGGTCGTTTTTATCCAGCCGTACCGTAACTGGGCTGATGCGTTCGCCAACATTGACTCCGGCGGAAGATACAAGGTGCAGATTTTTCCTCTCGTCGTCCGCAAGGTAGAACATGGCAAAAGGGATATCATAGGGACTATTGCCAACTACTTTTGCAATTGTTTTACAAATTTCCTCTTTGGTAGTTGAGTTAATCGTATCGGCTCCAAGGTCGCGTAACAAATTCAACCGGCGCTCACCTACTACTTTATCGGTAGTCTCGGTTACCGTTGCAAGTACTCCACCAATTTTTTTTGCAGCTTGCTCGTCCGGCACAGGACTATAGGCGATAGTAAAGTGAGTTTCCTCAGGAAAACCATGTCTATTGAGCACGACCATCAGGTCATCCAGCCACGTAGCTGCCCCTCCGCTGAACGGTCGGTCAATCAGTGGTTTCAGCGTAGGCCAGACCTCACTCCAACATATCCTTACCGGCTTCCCCAGACCCCATGGATGCTTTGCACCTAAAACCGGTATGTACGCGTCATTATAAATGCCTATGTAGTCTTTCCCCCACCAGAGCAGCATGGGAAATCTATTGGAGAGCATCAGGCTAACCGTTGTGCGTAGACTTTGTGACCAGGAATCGATCGGTCCTAGTGGAGTCTTTGACCAGTCAAAATCAGCGATCAGCTGCCCCATCTTGGTATTGAGGGCGGGGAAACTTCCCTTCTTAACTTCTTCTTTGATCCTCCCTGATTGCTTGGTTGTCGATTTTGTTGATTTTGATGCTGAATCTTTGGCGGCTATTTTAGTCTTCATTTAAAATGATGTTTATTAAAGCACAAACCTCTCAATAGAAGGTCTGACAAACGGGGTCCCGATAATTCCCAATACCCGCTCAATAATCACTTTCAGCTCACTAAACTCGGTGGGCTTTTTTACATAGTGATCGGCACCATTTTCATAAAGCTTTTCGATCACTTCCACTTCATAGGACGTAGAGAAAATGACTGTCCGTAGTGAACTGAATTTTTCATTTTGCCTGATCTCGCACAAGCACTGAAATCCATTTTTGCGCGGCATGTTCAGGTCCAGAAAGAGAACATCCGGAAGTTTGCCATTTAGTGAAAGCAATACCTCCATCAACTGCTCTCCATCGCTAGCAGTAACCAGTTTCGTAGGAGCATGGATTTCCCTAAGTGCCTCCTGGAACATGAACTGGTCGTCTTCATCGTCATCCGCGAGAAAAATATTGGTGATACTTAAAACCATAAGGGGGCCAATTTTATGAGTTTCCAGTGAGGTACTGCAACCAAATTTACCCCTACGCAGTTCCTTTGCCAAAGTGAAATTCTTTACGGAAACGCATTTTCAGGCCACGACTAATTTGGGTGTGTGGAGAAAATTCCACGTTACATGGCTATCTGAGCGGTGTAGCGGTCTTTCGAATGTAGAGGAAATAGGGCAGCATGTGCGGCAATGTAGTAGCGTGAACTCGGAACCCTTCTTAAAAAGTCCTCCTGCCGACAAAATACATTTCAATTAAGCCTAGACTTTTGGCCTGTACCTTACCTCTGAATTCAAATGTAAATTCCGTATCACTCTTCACAAGTTCATATGTATGTTGTGAAATGTTAACCTTGTTTACCGTTCCACTGCTTTCCATACGACTAGCTATGTTTACCGTATCCCCCCAAATATCATATTGGAATTTTTTTACTCCTACGATGCCAGCGACAACTGGACCTGTATGAATACCTGCGCGCATTTCAAAGTGAGGTTTTCCCAGCTTTGCAAGATCTTCCCCTCGTGTAAGCATGAATTCCTGCATATCCATGGCGGCCATAATTGTGGTCTTGGCGCTTTGAGAGCTACTGGAATTCAATCCTCCTACAGCCATATATGAATCACCTATTGTCTTGATTTTCTCGATACCATACTTCGTAATGATTTGATCAAAAGCTTTGAAACAAGCATTGATTTCAGCAACTAAATCCTGCGGGCCTAATGTCTCTGCAATGTTGGTAAAGTCTTTGAAGTCGGTGAACAGAACTGTGACCTCGTCATAATTTCGTGCCCTTGATTCACCACTAGCTTTGAGTTCGTCGGCCACCTCTTTCGGTAAAATGTTTAGAAGTAGATTGTTTGAGTTGTCACGCTCTTTTTCAATAATATTTTTAGACTTACGGATATAGTTCAGGCGGCTATACAAACCTCCTGCGAAAATTAGTAGGAGAAGTCCACTACCTATTGCAATATTTCTCGTTCTGTTTTTTCGGTTTACCTCCTCAAGATGTGATTCTTGCACCAACCGTTCCTTTTCCGCCTGATTGACACTATCTTCAAGCTGTTGCTTAGCAAACTCGAATTGCTGAAGTTTTCTATTTGTTTCTTTTACATTCAGGCTGTCTTCTAAAACTTGCATAAGTTCATGAAAAGCTAAAGCCTTATTGTTTTCTCCTTTTATTTTATAGGCACTGTATAAACAATTGCATGCATCTCTTTGAGAATAAATGTCATCGATTTGTTTTGCCAATGCCCTGCTTTTCTCGCACCACGTGATCGCTTCATACACATCACCCTTCTCAAGGGAGAGTTTTCCAATATTCAATAGCGTTTCGGTCGCCCCATCTTTGTCAAATATTTCCTCTCTGATTTTTAGACTTCGTTTGTAATTTGCGAGCGCATTCCTATAGTCCTTTTGATTTTGATAAGAAGCTCCGATATTGTTCAAGGCATAGGCCGCTCCGCTCCTATCCAGGATTGAATCACAAAAAGTCAAACTCCTCTCATAGTAGTCCAGGGCCTTACTGTAGTCACCATAAGCATAATAGACTTCTCCGATGTTAACAAGGTTGGCACCAATCCCTTCGTTCCGGGAGATTTCCTCAGACATGTCTAAACTCCTTTGATAGTAGTCAAGTGCCTTGGAATAATCTCCCTCGTAAAAATAAATGGCGCCAATATTTCCCAGGGAAATAGCGATCTCCTTTTCATAAGAATACTTTTCTGAAATCTTTAAGCTTGCTTTGTAATAATCAAGGGCTTTGGGATAGTTATGGTGCCCAAGATAAATAACTGCGACATCATTTAACGCCACAGCAATCCCCAATTGATCCTTGAGGTCCTCATTTATTTTCAGACTTCGTTTGGTGTATTCCATCGATTTCGAATAGTTACCACTCCGGAAATGAATTTTGGCAAGGCTGGTCAGCGCTATGGCTATCCCTTCTTTGAAATCAATGGATTCAAATATTTTTAGCGCCTTTTCATATTGTTCGATAGATCGAGGGTAATCATCCTGGTAAGCGGATACCCTTCCAATCAATTTTTCTCCATAGCCTAAACCCTGCAAATAATTTAGATCATTCGCTAACGCAATGGCCTGTGTTCCATACTTTAGTGCACTCTTTAAGTCGACTTCCAAATAGAGATCACCAAGTTCTATCAGTCGATTAACTTTTGAAGTATCCTCGGGCAACCGATTCAAAACCTGGGTTAAACTGTCTATCTTCGATTGATATGGGCTTTGACTAAAAGTCTTAAAGCAGGTTCCTGATAATAATAGCAGAAGTACGAATTGAGTTTTATGGCCAACAAACATTTTCATGTTCTATTTGATAGTGGGTAAATACGTCGAGGAAAAGCGCACTTACCTTTTTGCAGGGGCAAACTGCCTTTGGGCTTGAGTGTTCAACAGTCATAGATTTCAGCCCTTTTTTCTTAACCTTTAAGTCATGTCCCCGAAAATCAGCATGTGCGTAGTTTTAAGATAGATCGTAAAATGTTGCAATCCAAAATTTTAAGAGCAATAGCTCCTGGTTTAGTGAACCTTGCCAATGAATGGAAACGAGTTAACAGCTTCAAACAACATTAAGTTGACTAACTTATCTTATTTAACGGGTAATAAAGATGCTGCCTAACTTAGCTGCCTCGAGCCCGTAAAAGTTATACATGGTCGTGACAAGGATACAGATCTATAACCAAATCATAAACCTGTTTTGGACAGCGATTTGTTCTGCACCTGTTTTACGCCTTTGGTATCTATATTACCATCCAACGATTCTTATAGTTTCATTAGCAGTCAGCCTTTTACCTGTTTTAATTCCATTCAAGTACTTCAGCATATTGCAGATTTCGAGGAGCAGAAGGTTTTACGAATCCTTGTCGATTAAATCATTGCAATCATTGACTCAGGATGGCAGACTAGTTTCTGCATTGGCAAAAAAGAAAAATCACGACTATCGGCAAGTCAAACAAAGAGCCGTCCATGGGAAATATAAATCTCAAATAGCTATGTATGAAAAATTTCATATGTCTTGCCTGTTGTTTTTCTTTATCAGTTTTGTTTACGCTATTCATCAACAAGCATTCTTAGTTTCATTTCTCATACTTATGTCGAACATTGTTTACAATATCACTCCGATTTTGATCCAGCAATATAATAAGGTGCGTTTGGGGCTGGTGTAGGGGGGTTGTCTTATTTCAGAGGTTTGCGGGCCGTTTGTTGTTTTCTTGACCGTCACCTGAAGAATTTTCTTTATGAGTGCAATTGAAAAATAAAAGCCGTACTCCAGCATTTAACACCTTAGAGTCTTAGTACTCTCAACTTTGTCCTTCCTCTTATTTTTATCCGTCAATGATGCCCGTACCATTCAAAAAGTTTCAGCCCAGCGGGCTTGTCGTTCCCGCTCTGTTCGCAGGGCATGGTGCATTTGATAATCACGCCTGGCACTATCGGCCTAAATTGCTGCATAACAAGAATGGATACTGTAAAAATTGCTAAGTTTTCCCCTGATAACAGACGAAAAAAGTTATACTAATTGGGATTACAATCGTGCCATAGGAATGAAATTTAAAGCTATTACTCTAGCCACGTTGTTGTTTGGTGCGTGTAACAATGAGGCGCAGCCCCCGGTTTCTACCTCTCCACCGTTTGGAGGAACCATTTTTCTTGATCCAGACATTATCACAGTCACTGATCCAACCTCATTTCAAACCCTAACGTCAAACGGACAAGGGCCCAGAACCATGTTCGATCGAAGGGTAGACAATTGGATTACAGCCGACGCTTACCTTTTCCTGGTGACTTATGATGACGGTCTTAAGATGGAAGTTCAAGTCAATCCAGAATTTGAAAGCAGCGCTCTCGCTGAGGTTGAGGCGGAGAAATATGCAATTGCAATTGGTCGATTGCCAACGTCGTTGCGTCAGGATGTTCAAACGGTATGGATACATAAAGGGGTGAATTTGTTTGGTGGCGGAAATAATAACATCCTAATTCACATCGGGCAAGCCGATCTTTATGAAAATGATGGAATACTGGAAGAGACTTTGGTGCATGAAGCCGCTCACACATCGTTAGACGCAACACATGCAAATGCGCCTGGCTGGGTTGACGCTCAACAGGCAGATCCCGCCTTTATCTCTACCTACGCACAGGACAACCCAACCCGCGAAGATATTGCTGAAACATTTCTGTTGTATCTGGCTGTTAAGTATCGATCCGATCGTATTTCAGATAGCCTAAAGGAAACCATTACGAATACCATGCCTAATCGAATTAAGTATCTGGACAATCAGACGTGGAATTTACATCCTATAAAATGATTACCGAGTGCGTTTTGGTTCGTGTAGGAAGCCTGCAGAGGAATTAAACGTACAACTGTTTAAAGCAATAAGGGCAAAACCGTTTCCGGTTTGCCCTGTTAACGGGTCCTGTCGACAACGATAGCTGACTATAACGGGGTGTCATAAAGGTCCGTCAAGGGAATGAGCTTTCAAATTTTTGACGTGTACGGTTTTCCTGACTAAATAGCCGGTGTAACAACTAATGTGAAAAAATTAAAACAAGCTGCGTTGAAGCGACAGCAATAACGATGGTGTAACATTTAATTCGCGATGGATTATGAAACGGTTGAATTAATCTATTCCCCAGCCGTAGTACATGTACTCATTGGGCTCATGCTTCAAAATCAATCCTCCTTTATACGACCGTGCATTTATGAAATCATCGTATGTATAGTCGTCCAGATAGAGATGCACAGAACCCTCAGAAAATATAATTCCTTCTACATTAAGTGAGT
>DATHIE010000078.1:0-4417 GCA_035316905.1 Chryseolinea sp.
AATTGTTTCCAACCCTGACGATATTCCCGACGTACGTACTGGTTTGCATCATCAAAGTTTGTGACTTTCATATTCGGTCCATCCCACACAAGCTTGATGTTCCGACCTGGGTAGTCGAATTGATCAGGTTTGCCTTCGCGCGGTTTCCGCACATCGTAACTCCGGATAGCAAGATTACCCATGAGAAGAGTTTCTGTCAGCGGCCCGGCAATTTCAAATGGTGAGCTAACTTCCATTTTACCATATCCGGCAATACTTGCTTCAACCCACTGCGCATAGTGTCCGTCTGCTCCGTTCGGTACGCGCTTTATAGTTTGAGGAACTTTTGTTTCCTCATTCTTGGATGTGGGAAGCAGACTTGGATACATGCCATAGGTTCCGCACATCATTTTTCCTTTTGTGCCCACAAAGATGACTCCGTTGCCACCATCACCCATTCTTTCATTCGGGCCGAGTTCCTCTGGACGTTCAGGCTGAATGCCACCATCCATCCAGTGAAGTTTGACGGCAGGCTTGCCATTCGCTGCTGCGAATGTCAGTATACTGTAGGAAGACGGAGGACAACTGTCAGGGAAATAACCGCGTTTGAATTCATCGACGTAAACACTACCAACGCTTGTTGTTACGTCGGTGGGGTATTGTAGTCCCAACACTCTGAACGGAGGTTCAACAAGATGACATCCCATGTCGCCTAGGGCACCCGTTCCATAGTCCCACCAGCCGCGCCAGTTAAATGGAACTAGCTTGTCTACGTAATCTTTATAGGGAGCTGTTCCCAGCCAAAGATCCCAGTCCAATTCTTTTGGTATTTCTGTTTTTTTATCGGACCACGGAATTCCCTGTGGCCAAACCGGTCTGTTTGTCCAGCAATAAACTGTATGCACGTCGCCTAACAAGCCGGCCTTGTACCATTCCGTTAATTGACGAACGCCGTCTCCCGAAGCGCCCTGATTACCCATCTGTGTTACGACTTTATACTTCTTCGCGGCATCGGTCAACACGCGAGCTTCATAGATATCGTGTGTCAAAGGCTTCTGAACGTACACATGTTTTCCGAGCTGCATAGCTGCGAGCGCCTGAACAGCATGATTATGATCAGGAGTCGATACAGAAACGGCATCTATGTGCTTATGTTCCTTGTCGAGCATTTGACGGAAGTCCTTATAGTATTTTGCCTTCGGAAATGCCGCTACAGACTTAGCGGCTCTACGGTCGTCAACATCGCACAAGTAAGCAATCTCTGCTTTTCCGCTTTTTGCAAAATTAGCGATGTCGCTTTCACCTTTGCCACCCGCACCAATACCAGCTACATAGAGCAAGTCACTTGGAGCTTTGAATCCGCTGCCACCCAGCACAAATCTTGGAACTATTGTAAACGCAGCGGCTGCAACACCTGCATTCTTCATAAACTTTCTACGCGATTGGTCCGTCGCAGGAGTAATTTTCTTTAAAGGCATAAACGTTTTGTTAAAATTTCAAATATATCCACACGATTTTTTGAGGTCTTTTCAAGCGTCAGAGACTTTGTTTCTTTAATTCATCAATTATGAATTCAGATGATCTCATGGAAAGAGCAAGGATTGTCCAGGTTGGGTTCTTGTCGGCCTGAGAAACAAACGGACCGCCATCGACGACAAAAAGATTTTTGCATTCGTGGGCTTGAGCGAATTTATTCAGAACGGATTTCTTTGGATCATTTCCCATTCTCGTGGTTCCAACCTCATGAATGATTCGGCCCGGAGCAAGCAGTCCGTAATCATTGTGAGGACCGTCGTCATCACCTGACGTTACAACTCCTCCCATTTTGTGGATGATTTCCCGGAACGTTTCTTTCATGTGCTTCGCCTGTTTGATCTCGTATTCACTCCATTTATAATGGAAACGCAAGACAGGTATTCCGTATTTATCGACTGTCGTTGGATCTATCTCACAGTAATTATCTTCTCTGGCAACCGCTTCACCACGTCCCGACATGCCGATCGTAGCACCATAAAAATAACGATAGTCATCTTTTAAAGCCGCGCCGTATCCTCCGGCTTCTTTTTTCTTGCCATCACGGCCTGGGTATTTGCCATTTGTATTTTGCATCCCGAATCCAAACCCATAGCCTGGCATATTCATTCCTCCGCCGTATTCGATGTGATAACCGCGTGGAAAATCGAGCTTCTTGTTGTCAAGCCACCACGGGGTGTATACATGCATTCCGCCCACGCCGTCTTCATTGTAGCGCTTCCGTCCTACCAGATGCGGCAATATGCCACCCATAGATGCTCCGGTGGAATCATGCAGATATTTGCCAACCAGCCCACTGCCATTAGCCAGACCGTTAGAGAATAGAGAGGACTTCGAATTGAGTAAAATTCTCGCTGATTCGCAGGAGCTGGCCGCCAGCATAACTACTTTTGCAGAGACGGTATATTCCTGCTTATCGTCTTTGTTAACGAAAGAAACCCCTGTTGCTTTACCTTCGCTGTTGATAACAACCTCACGTGCCATCGCATTAGGAATTATATCAACGTTTCCTGTGGCGATTGCAGGTTTTACCAATACCGAAGACGAAGAGAAATCAGCATACACTGTACAGCCCCGATTACATTGTCTGCAATAAAAACAAGCACCCCTTTCGTTATTTATTGGTTTCGTAAGAATTGAAAGACGTGAAGGAATTACGGGAATGCTCAGTGCGTTGCCCGCATTCTGAATTATTAACTCGTGCAAACGCGGCTTGGGTGGAGGCAAAAAGATACTGTCTGGATCGTTTGGTAAATTTTCTTTCGATCCAAACACGCCGACCAATTGATCCACTTTGTCATAAAATGGTGCTACGTCTTCATATGAAATGGGCCAGTCGTCGCCAAGACCATCAACACTTTTGTGTTTGAAATCGTTTGGGCCGAAGCGAAGTGAAATTCTTCCCCAGTGATTGGTTCTTCCGCCAACCATTCGCGACCTGAACCAATCAAACTTTGTATCATTTTTATGTGTGTATGGCTCGCCATCAATTTCCCAACCCCCATATGCCGCATCGAAATCTCCGAAGTTTCTAAGAGGTGTGCTTGCCCCACGACGTGGGGATTCCCATGGCCATTTTAGTTGAGAAACATTTTTTGCAGGATCATAAAGTGGACCCGCTTCCAGTAAGACAACCTTAATTCCTGCTTTAGCAAGTACAAAGGCAGCCATACCGCCGCCTGCCCCGGATCCCACAATACAAACGTCGTAAGCCTTCTGAGTTTTTTTGATTTGAAAATTGGCCATGATAGGTTTAAAAGATTGCGCTAAATGTAAAACTATTCTCATTTACATTTTCAGGAAACGATTGCGAAGAGTTTTAAAAACTTTATGCCAACGATTGCGCGGGTGTTGATTGGTGCGCACACACGAGTTAGAACTGCTTCTTCTTGGGCACAGGGTCATATCCGTGCGTCCCCCATGGATGGCAACGGGAAATGCGTTTCATTCCAAGCCATATTCCTTTTAGAACACCCCACTCCATTATTGCTTCGATGGTGTATTGCGAGCAGGATGGAATATGACGACAACTCGCGCCAAGTAAGGGCGAAAGCGTAAGCTGATAGATCCTTATGGGCAGTATGAAAATCTTTTTTAACACCCGTTACTCATTATATATATAATTTCGATCACCCAAATCGAAACAATCCCCTGAGCTAATCAATAGTGAAGTTGATTTCGCCGTCCTTTTCATCCTTCAGTTGTATTCCCAGTACTTTCAGATCGTCGCGGATTTTATCAGAAAGTGCAAAGTTTCGATCCTGCCGCGCTTTTTTCCGAAGTTCAATCAAAACGCCGATGACGCCAGTCAACAGCCCATTATTCTGCTCCTCTTCTTCTTTCAGCCCCAGAACTTCCTCAAAGAATCCGATGTAAGTGGCTTTGAAGGTTTCGAAAACGTCGGTAGTGACTTTGTTCAATGGGACATTCCCTGATTTGAAGTCATTTATACGTGATGACATCTCAAAAAGCACGGCAAGCGTTTTTGCCGTGTTGAAATCGTCACTCATATTAATATAGAGTTGTCCAACAAGGCTCGTCAATGAATCATCCAGCTCCGCGTCAACGTCGCTTGCTCCCGGATGGCTGAGCTTTTTCACGATTCCCAAAGCATTCGCAATCTTCTTGAATCCCTTCTCCGCCGCGTTGAGCGCCTCGTTTGAAAAATCTAAGGTGCTTGAGTAATGGGATTGGAGCATAAAGAATCTTACGGCCATTGGACCATAACCCTTGTCAAGCAAAGCGTGATTTCCACTGAAGAGCTCTCTGGGAAGAAATGAGTTGCCAAGAGACTTACTCATTTTTTGTCCGTTAACGGTAAGCATATTGGAATGGATCCAATAGTTCACAGGCATTTTTCCTGTTGCTCCCACAGCCTGAGCGATTTCACATTCGTGGTGTGGAA
>DATHIE010000079.1:0-5682 GCA_035316905.1 Chryseolinea sp.
AGGTATTGAGGTTTTATGATCACATGGGCCGGGTCTATCTGACAATGGGGAATTACGCCGAGGCATTGGAGATTCTGAAAACTGGATTGCGTTTCGCAAAAGTACGGCCACCGTCAATGCTTTCTTATCAGGCAATTGCTTGCATAAAAAGTCAACAGGAATCTATCGCAGAAGACTTGCTTAAGGAATTGATCCAACGGAGCAGCAAGAGTGAAAAAGGAGTCAACCTTTATATTGCCCACATCTATACGGCCTGGGATAAGATTCCCGAAGCGATTGCCTGGTTGAAGAAGGCGGAAGCATCCAACGATATTGACCTGATCTGGCGCGATGTGGATCCGCTGTTAAAAAATCTAAGGCAAGCTCTGGTACATCGGGTACCCGATTTTGCTGCCGCCGAAAAACTAATCCTCGAAAAGCAAAGAGAAGAGCTCCCTAATGATCTGACCTACCACAATATTGAGCATATCGAAGATGTCGTTCAGTCATCAGTTGAAATTGCTGAACACGAACATGTGAGTCCCGAAGATATACGCCTGCTACGGATCGCTGCTTTCTACCACGATTCTGGATTTATTACGGCTGCAAAGAATCACGAGGAGCATGGATGTACTCTTGCCCGCGCCACGCTACCATCATTCGGATTCAGCAATGAGCAAATTGAAATTATCTGCGGGATGATCATGGCAACCAAGATCCCTCAAACTCCACAAACGGCCTTGGAAAAAATCCTTTGTGATGCAGACCTCGATTATCTGGGAAGAGAAGATTTTTATTCAATCGGTAATAAATTGTTTGATGAAATGAAAACGCGCGGTTTTGTAGAAAGTGAGCGCGAATGGAATTTGATTCAGAAGACTTTCCTTGAGTCACATCGATATCACACTGCTTATTCAAGGACCAACAGGGAGGCGCAAAAGCAGCAGCACCTGCAGGAAATAATCGCGAAGTTTAAGCGATAGCTGGCGCAGAGACGGGGGCTAGTTCTTCTTTAGGTTTTTCAATTGTCGCCTCGACAAAATACATATCGATCTCACCGATGTTTTTTGCGGAAATTTTCCCTCTGTAAGTACAGTCATAATTTCCTTTGATGAGATTGTACGTCGATGAAGAGATATTCACTTTCCCTGGCTCACTGCTGGATTCCATTCTACTGGCAATATTCACGGTGTCGCCCCAGATATCGTACGCATATTTCTTCTTCCCAACGACGCCCGCAACGATAGGCCCGGTGTGAATTCCAACTCTTAGTTCCCAGCCCTGCTCGCCTCTGCTCTCACGGTCTAGATTTTGCTTTCGCATGTATTCTTGCATTGCCAGCGCTGCATTTACTGCGGCAATAGGATGGTTGTCGTTGGCAACAGGTATGCCGCCCGCGCACATGTACGCATCGCCGATTGTTTTGATCTTCTCTAAGCCAAACGTTCCAACAATCTCATCAAACTTTCCGAAGTAATCATTAAGCTCGGCAACGAGCGCTTGGGGACTGAGTTTACCTGCTATCGACGAGAAGCCTTTGAAGTCAGTGAAAATCACCGTTACGCTTTCATAAAAACGTGTCTTGGCAAAACCACTTGTTTCCAGTTCCCGCGCGGTTTCTTCTGGCAATATATTCAACAATAATTCCTTTGATCGATCCCGCTCGTTCTTAATTATCCTGTTGGTCTTGCGGATATAACGGTACCGCTTGTAAAATCCCAGGATTACGAAGAACAGCAGAACCCCGGTGATTGCTGCCGCAGAGTTCAGAATCTTTTGACGCTGAATGGTCGCATCCTTTAATGCTTGATCTTTTGTTAGCAAGTCAATCTCGGCCTGTTTCTTTTCAATATCGAAGTTGAACTGAAGCTGTTGTACCTTCTTATCATTGGCTGTATTGTATAATGTGTCCTTAATGTTGCTGTAGAGTCTTTCAAAATCATACGCCGTCCTAAAGTCTCCGATATTTGAATAAGATTTGGACAATCCCTCATATGCCTGCTTGAGCTCGAGCCTTGCACTTATCGCATTTGCTAACTTCTCCGCCTTCTTATAGCTCGCAATTGCCAACCGATGACTCCCTTTCTTATCCTGAGTTTGTCCGATCTTCAATAGACTCTGAGTCATTTCAAACTTGGCGTCAAGATTGGTGGCAATTTCGAGGGCCTTGTTTTGATACCTCAACGCCTCATCAAATTCATTTTGATCCGCGTAGACCTCTCCGATCATGCTCAATGGAAATGCAGCGTCGATAGTTCCTCTGTATACATCAAGTGATTTATCAAAGAAGAAAATTGCCGACTCGGAATTCTTTTCCTCCTTGTATATTTCACCGATGTTCATACTGGCAATTCCAATCCCATCCTCGTATCCGATCTGTTCGAAAAGTGTGTACGCCCTGAGAAAATAACCAAGAGATTTTTTCCTATCCGATTTGTTGTTTTTATAGACAACGCCAAGATTGTTCAGAGATGTTGCTATTCTGAGACTGTCCTTGATTTCTTCCGAGACCTTGAGCGCTGTCAGGTGATGCTCGATCGCCTTTGTATCGTCGCCTAAATTGCTATAGACCACACCAATATTGCTGAGCATATTCGCAATTCCCGTCTTGAACGGAATGCCTTCAAAAATTTTCAGCGATTGCTCGTATTGAATGAGCGCTTCCGGATAGTTTGACTGGTTAAAATATCCAATGCCGATTGCCTTATACGCATATCCCAGCCCCTTTTGAAAGCCGATCTTTTCTGCGAGGTCCCTGGCTTCAGTTCCATATTTTATAGCGCTTTGAAGATCGGAGCCGACGTAAAGCTTGCTAAGTTCGATAAGTCCATTCACCTTGATGGAATCCTCCGGAGCATTTTCAAGTGCCTCCATGAGATCTTTTATTTCTTCAGAGTCCTGGCACTTTGCACTCGTGCAAAATAAAATCAAAATTCCCAGTATCAGAAAATTTGCCCTCATGTCCTCCAAATGAACCACAAGGTACGACCTATAAAAGAGTTGGAATAGCAATTTTTTGAAAATTTAATGAACAAAAAAGGGACGGCGGTCTGCCATCCCTTTCTAGATAAATTCCGTTAGTGCTTCCTTAATCTGTCTCCTTCACAACCCGAACTGCCTTGTTGCCCTTCTCGGTTCTGACGCGGATCACATAAATTCCGGAATTCATCTGAGCGAAATCGATTTCAACGACCTTGTCCAGTGGTCTCCAGTTCATCCGCACGGGATAAGTCCGGCCGATCCTGTCCACGATGCTGACATCATCGCGCGATGGTTCTTCTGTCAGTTCCTCTATTCGGACGTTGACCTTATCACGCACAGGATTTGGATACACTTCGATTCCCTGTGAATTTCCGTAGGACGTCGTCGACTCTTCCATCTCGGATGTTCCAGCTACTGAATTTTCTATCCTGCCACCTCCCCCTGCAGGCGCAGAACCAGGCCGTATCGCTATCTGTTGTGCCACCCAGTAATCGCTGATCGAGGCGATAGCAGTCTTGGCACCAGTAGCGCCCTCGTTGGGCCGAGAATAGTAAGCCAACATGTTCGAAGTAAGGCCTTGTTGGGTATTAGGTCTGTCGTATAATTCTGTGGAGCCTGCAGGCGGTGTCCATGTCGCGTCCTTCTTGCTGCTGAAATAGGCAAGCACTAAGGTGTTACAGAAATGCGTCGTGACAGATGGCGCTGTCGCGTTAAGTGACTGTCCTCCCGAAGCACCATCGAAGGTATCGATAGGATTGTTCGGATCGGCACCCTCAATTCTTGAAATACCGATTGACCATTTAGGACTGCTGCTCAGCCCAAACGTGTATGAAGATGGTTCAGTCGCAGTCGCGATCTTATAATATGTCGCTATTCCAACATTGTTTGACTTGTTCGTCCGCAATATCAGCGTCCATCCGGCTGGCGCGCTGGCTTGTGTTCCTGTACCTTTTTCGAACATCAAACCAACTATCAGCAGATTGCCTGGAATTGTTCCGGCCGGCTTGTTGATCACTGGCGGACTGCTGGAACCTGAACCGACAGCTGTTACAAAGGATTTTATCACCGGGATTGCAGGGCATGCTACCGTCAGCTTTCCTGCAGGATACGTGTATTGAACAGTGTAGTTCACCGGTAAACCAGGCTGAAGTTCTGTTTCAATCAGGTGTACTTCCGGGATGATATCGTACACTCCGACGGCAATCGGTCCGGTGCTGTTATGCAAATTACCTTGAGCATCCTTCAGCTTATAAGTAATCGACTCAACAACTGTATCGGCGTGTTCATCATATTTGAAGCCTTCAATTATCGACGTATATGTGGGTTGCGTGCCACCCAATGTCATTTGCTTGTCTTGAGATGTAACTGTTAGCGTTGCTTGAGTGACTGTCAGCGTTCCAAATCCATAGCTCAGGTTAAAGCTTTCAGCCAGGTATGCGCCGGGAATTATTGAATGCGTTCCCGCTGTTATGCCGGTCACCATGTTGATCGAGAACAGTTCAGGTATATCATATACTTCCTCGCCTTCATCGTTTATTATTGGTGCGCTGAATACATCAAGAGAATCCACAATGATCAATACATCTTTGTTGCTGGCTTCCGTCCCTTCACCTACAGTCTCACCATTAAGAAGACCTCCGCTGCCACCTGAGTTAGTCAGATTTCTTGCGTTCGTCAGCGAGCGTGCGCTAATTAATGCTGTTCCGTTGGTAAGGTTCCGGGCATTGGTCAAACCGCGTGCATTGGTAAGATTCCGCGCATTTGGAAAGGGGTACGTGAGCGTATCCACGAAGGGTTCGTTTCCAGCCAAGGCATCACGGTAATTGAAGATCGATTCCTTGGCGAAGTCGACGACATTCGTATTTATGATCACCTCACCGTTGGTAAGGTTCCGCGCATTGGTAAGGTTCCGCGCATTTGTGAGTGACCTGGCAGATGTCATGAAGCTGAGGTTCGCGAGATCCGAGTTTGTCAGCGAACGAGCATTTGTCAAATTCCTCGCATCAACCAACGCAACTGCGTTATCATATACCTGAGTTGCATGCTCTGTCTGAATCGTGTTCATCATTGCTTGCAGCGTCGCGGCGTTGATGTTGCCAAGATTGTAACCGTCGCCTCCAATCGCGTAAGTGAATCCGATCTGGTGGTCGAACTTCTCTCCATACACCTTGGCGAGATTGTTAGGAGTGATCTTAAGCGGCATTTTTTCTACGATCAAAACACCAGTTTGTATTGAGAAATCAAACGTCTCACTGAAAGAAAAATGGGTTTCTCCATGTGACGGAATAAGAACATATCCGGTCAGGTTCGCAGGGATCAATTCGTCAGTAGGACCCTGAATAACAACTGGAACGAGTTGCCTTCCGTCGGCATCTACCTCTCCAGCCGGATTGTTCGTAAGTCCAACCTCAGCGAGAGTAAGGGAATCGGCGATCAATGTTCCATTAACGTCAACCAACACGCTCGCGGTATACGCAGGAATCCTTTCACCGAATTTTTTTGTTTTAGTATCTGCTTTGACAAAGATTTTTGTTTTGACCTGGCCAAAGAAGTACACTGCAGGTGAGGTGCCTCCATCCAAACCACTAGACGATATGGCGGCGTTGATGACCTGGATAGGTGGATTACCATCGAACTCGGGAATTTCTGCTTCCAGTTGTCCCGTTGATGCATTGTACGACGTCTCTACTGGATTACCTCTGAATAAGACTTCCGAATCCG
>DATHIE010000080.1:0-4648 GCA_035316905.1 Chryseolinea sp.
TCATGCGGGTCCTGGTAGATGTGGTCAATGCGTGCCGTATTGAACAGGGATGATCTCCGCTTCAGTCCATGAACTTCGTATCCCTTTTCCAATAAAAACTCCGCGAGGTAAGCGCCATCCTGGCCCGTGATTCCGGTGATAAAAGCTTTTTTCATTTTTTCTGTAGTCTTTTATTATCTGTTGTTTACTAAAAATCCTTTGCGGTCAAGCCCACACGCTCACTCTACACACCCCAACTCCTAAATTCTAAATTCTAACTCAACACCATCTTGTTCAAAAAATCCTTATAAGTTACAGCAATTCCCTCCTTCAACCCCATCTTGGGAACAAAACCCATATGGTGAAGCTTAGTAGAATCCATAAGCTTACGCGGAGTTCCATCCGGCTTTGATTTGTCAAAACCAATTTTGCCCTTGAACCCGACAGCTTCAGCAATGAGGTGAGCCAAATCTAGTATGGTTACTTCTTCTCCGGTACCGATGTTTATGATATCTGGCTTGTCGTGATTCAGCATGAGGAAAAGGCAGGCAGCTCCGAGGTCATCGGCAAACATGAACTCGCGCAACGGTGTCCCTGTACCCCAGATAACAACCTCCGCGAGGCCTTGTTCTTTCGCCTCATGAAATCTTCTTAGTAATGCCGGCAGTACGTGTGAATTCTGCGGATGATAATTATCTCCAAAACCATAAAGGTTCGTGGGCATTGCTGAAATAAAATGGCGTCCATGTTGATTAAAATACGCCTGACAAAGTTTGATGCCCGCGATCTTTGCTATTGCATAGGCTTCGTTTGTCGGCTCGAGATAGCCGCTGAGCAAACTTTCTTCCTGTATCGGCTGTGGTGCGAACTTCGGGTAAATACAGGACGAGCCAAGAAATAAAAGTTTTTTGATGTTGTATCGGAACGATGCCTCGATGACATTGTTCTGGATCATTAGATTGTCATATAGGAAATCTGCGGGATAGGTGTTGTTCGCAAGTATTCCTCCGACTTTAGCAGCAGCAAGAAACACGTACTCCGGCTGTTCTGATTTAAAGAAATGATCGACATCCGCCGTATTTCTTAAATCCAGCTCTTTGGAGGTGGCAACGACGATGTTGCTGAACCCTTCCTGATCGAGCTTCCTGTGGATGGCAGATCCCACCATTCCGCGGTGCCCTGCTATATATATCTTTGAATCTTTATTCATGTGTTTCCTTTATTTCTCAGCCATTTCCCCGCTTCAAAAGGTAAATATACGAATACAACCTTTCTGTGGGTTAACAACATTTGGCCCGCAAATATTGGAATAACAAGCGCTCCTCATGATGATCAAAGTCCTTAAGGCCAGCAATTTTTGTCACCTGCGCGCAGAAAAAAGCATTACAAGGCGGTAAAATAAAAGAAATCAATCAAAAAGGACGTTGGTGCTCCCCGCGCTCAGCCCCGGTACATGTCAGGGCCGGGCGGGACCACAAAGGTTTGCGGGACGGACTGTGCCGTGTTGTAGTGACGTTTGACTCAGACTATGAGCTTCTTAAGAAGGAGCTTTTGAAATTAGAAACGAAATGCATTTTACCGCAGAGGGAATGCAAATGCCATCAGTAGGACTCATTCGTGAGAAGCACAGGGAGACTCGTTTGCGTTAACTTGATAGTGCATCTGATCCGCGAGGGCGCAGACTGCAGTTCTGATCGGTTGCAGTCGCGCAAGCTTGGTCATAAGGTAGTCTGAACCTTCCGGAAAAAAAGAAAGTTCTGATACCCTAAATCCAAGCAAGGCGCTACTACGCCCCATGGGACCTGCGCTTTGCGGCCTTTGCGAATTGGGTACGTTTTCAAGATAGATGAATGAACCTCCCTGTGCGTCGTACGAGGAAGTCGCAGCGATGCATTTATAAATCCTTTGCGTTAAAATATATTTGTATTGGACTTAAACAACCAACGTCCAGCCTGGGAGCGTCTTTACTCATGGTTATTTAGTGCTATGTTAAGGTTGAAATGGCGTTTGACGCAGACTATGAGTTTCTTGGAAGAAGGAGCCTTTGAATTAGAAACGAAATACTTTTTACCGCAGAGGGAATGCATCAGCAGGACTCATTCGTGAGAAGCACGGGAGACTCGTTTGCGTTAACTTGATAGTGCATCTGATGCGCGAGGGCGCAGACAGCAGTTCTGATCGGTTGCAGTCGCGCAAGCTTGGTCATAAGGTAGTCTGAACCTTCCGGAAAAAAGAAAGTCTGATACCCTAAATCCAAGCAAGGCGCGACTACGCCCCATGGGACCTGCGCTTTGCGGCCTTTGCGAATTGGGTACGTTTTCAAGATAGATGAATGAACCTCCCTGTGCGTCGTACGAGGAAGTCGCAGTGATGCATTTATAAATCCTTTGCGTTAAAATATATTTGTATTGGACTATAAACAACCAACGTCCAGCCTGGGTGAAAACATTCAATCTTATCCGTCAAAATAAACTTAACTTAACACTAGGTTTCTCTTTCAGCGAACCAAAAAATAGGGATTCAGAAGGTTCTCTTTGTTGTAGATCAGCGGTCTGTCCGACCCAAACTCAAGTACGCTTAGCCCTGTTTCCAGGACAATAGCATGTGCCGCCGCGGTATCCCATTCCATTGTCGGCGCATAGCGCGGGTACACATCGGCTTTACCTTCTGCGAGCAGCATAAACTTCAGGCTGCTGCCTGCTGACACAAGCGTGGCGTCACGTAAACCATCAATAAATTCCTGGGTTTCGGGGTTCATGTGCGACCTCGAAGCCACGACCCTCAGTCCCGGTTGGCTTAGGTCAACGGGGGGCCTGACGGCGAGCTTCACTTCTTTCCCGTTTCTTTTTAGATACGCTCCTTTGCCTGCTGCCGCGTAGTACACGTCCCCGGTTACCGGTACGGCTACTACACCAAGCACTGGGCGCTGGCGATGGATCAACGCGATGTTGACGGTAAATTCGTCGTTGCGCTTGATGAATTCTTTGGTGCCATCCAGGGGATCAACCATCCAGAAATATTCCCAGTTCTTTCTCGTTTCGTACGGAATGGCCTTTCCTTCTTCTGAAAGTACCGGAATGTTCGAAGCCTGAAGTGCTGCGACGATGCTGCTATGAGCATTCTTGTCCGCGATCGTCAGCGGTGACTTGTCCCCTTTGGCTTCCGCCTGAAAATCTCCAGAATGATAGACGGTTAGTATTTCGTGAGAAGCTTGCGTGGCTGCTGCTATTGCAAGTTCAAGGAGCTGGTTCAATCCGTTAATCGTTAATGGTTATCCGTTAATCGTAGTGTGAGTGTGAGAGGCGGGTGTGTTAACCGTGGAGACGCTAGGACGCAAAGGTTTCGCAGGGCAATTCGGCGTTCGACATTCGGAGTTGGACATTCGACATTCGCCCGCACTCACTCCCACACCCACGATTAACGTTTAACTGATAACGGATAATGGCCCTCAAATTATCATCCCCGCCGCCACCGTTTCATTCGTTCCCTCATCCACCAGTATCACACTTCCCATAATTCTATTCTTCCTATAATTGTCAAAGTTCAACGGTTGGGCTGTTCTTATCTTTACACGGGCGATCTCGTTCATCTGCAACTGATCAACGTGCTCCACGCGATGAAGTGTACTAATATCCAACTTGTATTGAATTTCCTTCAACACTCCCCTGACATCTCTTGTAGTATGCCTCACGTGAAATTTTGAATTCATCTGTAGTGGCCGCTGGTTCATCCAGCAAAGCATCAAGTCGATATCCTGTTCCGCCTGAGGATGGTTGTTAGGTTTTGCTATTACGTCTCCCCGGCTTATGTCTATTTCGTCTTCCAGCGTCATGGTAACGGACATCGGTGCGAACGCTTCGCTCAGCTTTTCATCACCCATATGAATGGCTTTTACTTTTGAAGTAAACCCCGATGGCATTACCAGCACATCATCCCCTGGCCTGAATATCCCTCCGGCTACACGGCCAGCGTATCCACGGAAATCGTGATGCTCTTTTGACTGTGGACGAACCACGTATTGTACAGGAAACCTGCTGTCGATATGGTTGTAATCACTTTCAATGTGTACGCTCTCCAACATGTGTAGCAACGTTGCCCCCTGGTACCACGGCATATTCTCGGAACGGTTTACTACGTTGTCACCGTTAAGCGCGCTGATGGGAACGAATTGAATGTCAAAAACCTCCAGCTTCGATGAAAATGCTTTGTAGTCCTCGACGATCTTATCATATATCTGTTCGTCGTAGTTCACCAGATCCATTTTATTGACACACACGATAACGTGAGGGATCTTAAGAAGGGAGGCAATAAACGAGTGACGGTGCGTTTGCTCGACCATACCTTTGCGGGCGTCGATCAGAATAAGTGCGAGGTTGGCCGTCGAGGCGCCTGTCACCATGTTTCTCGTATACTGAATATGACCGGGTGTATCTGCAATGATAAACTTCCGCTTAGGTGTAGCAAAGTAACGGTAGGCTACATCGATCGTGATACCCTGCTCCCGCTCGGACTTCAGTCCATCCGTTAGCATAGATAGGTCGACATAGTCAAATCCTTTTTTCGCGCTTGAGGCCTCCACTGCTGCAAGCTGGTCCTCGAAAATAGATTTGCTGTCAAACAACAATCTTCCTATCAGCGTGCTTTTTCCGTCATCAACGCTTCCTGCGGT
>DATHIE010000081.1:0-3670 GCA_035316905.1 Chryseolinea sp.
ATTGAATAAGCTTAAACTCCTGAATCTGAAAATCAAGTCGAACTTTATTGTTCGCGGCCCTGTAGGCCTGTAGCTGTTTGTAAACACTTCCAACTCTTGTTGCATCGTCGATACTCACGAATAAAGAAGTTTCTTTAGTCCAGTCATCTTCGCGAACATCTCTGAATTCGCCTTTGTAGTTTTCGAAATTCATAAACGCCGAACCGTCAAGGTTGAAGAAACTCGAGTTTCTTGGAGGGTCGCGGAATACTCCCGATATTTTTATTTCCTTTAATTCATTACCATAAACCTGCGTGATAGTTCTTTCAACGATGTCATTGGTCGTTCCGAATAGCCTTATTGCCATCGATTCGCTGATCAGGACGCTCGTGTTGTCAGAAATGCTTTTTGGATCGCCAGCGATAAATTCAAAAGTGAACAGCTGGAAGAATTCGGGATCAACGTAAGAGAGGTTGGAGGGGAACAGGTCAGTCAAACGCTTAAAGTTTGACTGCGATTGGCTAAACCGTGATGAAAGCTCCACATCAGGGATGGTGTGGGCAACGATATTTCCCAACGGCAACGGAATGTATCCGTAATGTGTGAGATTGTTTTCGAATGAACGCACCGCGCTTACACGATATATACTCTGACGATTGTCATGTACTGCGTCAAAGGTTGCATCGTATTGGTAGGCCAGATATCCTACAATAGTACAGGCAATAGCGATGCCCATTCCAAAAACATTTATGAAGATGAAGGCTTTGTTCTTCTTCATGCTTCGGAGAGTGATGAGTAGGTAGTTCTTTATCATGGTTACGGAATTAGCTTGGAAAACATGAGCTAAAAAATGTTGTTTCTTAAAGCTCTAAATGTACGGTCTTTGACCCAATGTCAAATAGCATTATGTTTGGCGTTACAAGATTTTACAAATCATTACAATTGTATACACAGTAATGGAAGGCAATTTTTTCTCCCTTCAGGATAAAGAGTACAAAATAGAAAAGAAGTGGAAAGTATTTATTTGGATCATTGTCCCGCCGCTTATCGCATCATTTGTCTGGCTCGGGTTTGTCCCGTTTTTGGCTAAGCAGTTTAACTGGGTCGTCTTCGTAATTCTAGTTCCAACTTCCATCGTCATTACCCTATGGTTTGTCTACATGTTTCTCGACTCAGTCTCGTACAGATTTGCGATTAAGGACGGCAAATTCACTTACCGAAGCTTGTTGTTAAGAAGGTCAATTGATTTTGATGATGTTCGCGGATACCGGATAGACGATAACTATATCAGGGTAGAGCCGAAAGGCAGGCTTTCCAAGGAAATAAAACTTAGCAAGTATACGCAGGATGCAGGCGAGATAATGGAGTTCCTGCGGACGCATTTTGAGGCGCTTGATCATACCGACGCCGCAAAGGAACAAGCCGACATTCTCTCAAACAACGAGTATGGTATTACAGAAGAATCAAGACTATCCCGGCTAAAACAAGCGAAAATAGTAGCCAGGGTTGTCAACGCAACTGGTATCGGAATCTGCCTGTGGTTATTCTTAAAACCAGTGCCTTATGATATGGCGCTGTATTCGGGTGTTGCATTCCCTTTTCTGGTGCTGGGAGTTCTTATGCATTTTAGAGGGCTAATCAAACTAGACGAGAAGAAGGGCAGCAAGTATCCATCAGTTACTTACGGATATATACTCGCTTGCTGTGGATTAGTGATAAGGGTCCTTGATTTTGAGCTTGTAGACTATCTAAACCTCTGGATATATTCGATCATTCCTGCGTTGGGTATGCTTTTATTATTCCGCATGGCGGTTGGCAAAGTTGTTTTAGAGAAATTTTTGGATTATGTGTCTATTTTTTCTCTGGCTGCGATCCTTGTGTTCTATAGTGTGTGTGGATACACAGTATTGAATTGCCTCCCTGACCAGAGTAAGCCAGCACACTTTACAGCGAAGGTCCTGGAGAAGACTGTGAGCAAAGGTAAAACAACCACCTACTACATACTCCTCACACCATGGGGCCCACGAACGGAATCAAAAAAGGTAAGTATCACAAGGTCCGAATACGACCGCGCCGAAGTTGGTGAAGAAGTCCAGATTTTTCTTAAATCGGGCCTGCTGAATCTTCCCTGGTTTTACATTGATGTGAATTAATCATCGTCTTTCACCCTTACATTTCCATTTCCTTATCTGCTTTTCGTCCTTTGTTCTCACCTACTCATCTTCTGATTTCTCATTCCTCGTTCTTCATTCTTCATTCATCCTTTACTATCTTTCCCAACATGTCCATCCAACGCCGCACATTTATAAAACAAACAGGACTTTTAACAGCAGGTATGCTGACGGTGCCGTGGAGTAAAGCTTTTGCTGAACGTATGGCGTCCGATCCCATTCTTGAAAAGAAGCTTGATCGCAAGTGGGTCGAGACACTTTACCACCGGGGAAAACCAACGACATATCTCAAGTCAAAAAATGAACTTCAATATATCGGGATGCCAGTGGGAGGCATAGGCTGTGGAACGGTTTATCTCGGCGGTGACGGCCGACTTTGGCTGTGGGATGTATTTAATAAGAATCAAACGGGAGTCATTTATAAGAATGTAAAGTGGCATGAGAAGATCCAGTTCAATTATGATTTTCTGCGCCCCTTTGATGGAGCTAACTATGTCGAACCTGTTAAGGACGTACGTCCACTTGACCAGGGCTTTGCAATACGGATTGAAGTCAATGGAAAAACTATTGTTAAAAAACTGCAGACTGACGACTGGGAGGAAGTGTCCTTCGAAGCAACGTATCCGATCGCAACAGTTCGTTACTCCGATAAGAACGTGCCGATAGCAATCACATTAAAAGCATATTCACCTTTTATTCCATTCAACGAAGACGATTCTGGCCTTCCATGTACTATTCTGGGCTTCTCCGTTGAAAACAAAAGTGGATCAGAGGTTAAAATTACTTTCACAGGATGGCTGGAAAATAGATCTAGTTATTACAGCGCGACGGGAGAAGAATACTTTCACATCAATGAAGCAAAAAAGGAGGAAGGTGTGGCTTCTGTAATGGGATCCGCTGGAAGTTATAACTGGGTGGATGAGGCCTTTGTTTACGCCCCCGATCACGGCAACTTCTGTCTGGCGGCGATTCATAACAATGCGCTTCTCAACACCAACACGAAGCCGTCCTTAGATAATGATTTTTTTGACAGTTCAAATGAAGAACGAGCCAAAGTGGATTGTCGCGAAAAAGCAATTGCTTCTGTTGGACTCACAGAAACAATTGGAGCTGAAAAGAGCGTTGAGTTTAACTTTGTTATCAGCTGGTACTTTCCAAATCTTACGTTCGAGCTTCTGAAAAAGGAGGGAGGAAGATACTACGCGAACAAGTTTAAATCATCGTATGAAGTCGCGAAGTATATCCATTCAAACTTCGAACGTCTCTCAACGCAAACGAAGCTCTGGCGCGATACGTGGTATGATCAAAGTACGCTACCATACTGGTTCCTGGAGCGCACACTTCTAAATATTTCAACCTTGGCAACCACAACGGTTCATCGTTTTCAGTCCGGGCGGTTTTATGCATGGGAAGGAATTGGAAGTTGTCCCGGTACATGCAATCACGTGTGGCAATACGCACAGGCTGTGGGCCGGCTGTTTCCCGCGTTGGAACAAGATACACGTGAGCGGGTGGACCTT
>DATHIE010000082.1:0-4557 GCA_035316905.1 Chryseolinea sp.
ACAAATACTAATTCACGATTGGTCATATGGATTGTCGAAGCAGTGTCGCCTGGGCCTCCCGGGGACGCTGTGTTTTTGTGGCTTGAATGATTTTCGCGCAATCCTTTTCGCCCCGAGTTCTCGGGGCGACGACGCCCCATCAACTTTTTTTCCAGGTAGTTTATTGCGAGTTCGATGACTTTTGGTTTAGTCCATTACCAATGGGAAAATTCACCATTGATTTTAATCGTTAAGAACTTCCTGGAAAAAGCCTGCCGTACAGCCTCAATCTTTTTAAATGTCTATTATTGAAATAATTTTGACCCAATATCCACAGGATCGGATTTACCTGCGGGGCAAAATGTTACTCATGAACACACAGAAGAAACTGACAGTAACGATAAAGGTTGGATCTAACGTCATCACTAATAGCAAGGGTTTTCCCGACGAGGAAGTGATCCATAGCATTTCAAGACAGATCAAATCTCTACGTGAAGAGGGCCATCAGGTACTTTTAGTCACATCCGGAGCGGTAGCAGCTGGCAGAAGCATATATCAGTTCAACAAAAAGACGGACACCGTCGTACAGCGCCAGGTGTTGGCTGCTATCGGCCAGGTAAAATTGATCTCTCTGTATAAAGACATATTCGAAAGGCAAGGCATCATCTGTTCACAGGTATTGGTTACGAAGGAGGATTTCAAAAGCAGACATCACTACCTGAATATGAAAAACTGCCTGACGGCTCTTCTTAACAACCATATCGTGCCGGTAATCAACGAAAACGACGTGATCTCAGTGACCGAGTTAATGTTCACCGACAACGATGAACTTGCAGGATTAGTGAGTGCAATGATGAACACAGATATGTTGATCATTTTGACCAATGTCGATGGAGTGTATGACGGGGATCCATCTTTACCCGGCACGTCGCTAATACACACTTACGATCCATCGCTTATTGCCCTTTCGGATATTTCATCTGGCAAGAAATCCGGATTTGGAAGAGGCGGTATTCTTACCAAATGTCAGACGGCAGAAAAGATCGCAGGCATGGGGATACCCGTTCACATCGCCAATGGTAAAACAGAAGATATTGTATTAAAGGTGGTAAGCGGAGAAAAAGTCGGCACGAAGTTCCCGGCGAAAAAATTTACGTCAAACTTCAAGAAGTACATGGCCCATGCTTATGAAGAGCCTAAAGGTAAAGTAGTGATTAACGATGGAGCAAAAGCAATCCTTCACGCGGATAAGGCCAAGAGTCTATTACCGGTTGGGATCACTAAGGTGGTCGGAAAATTCAAGAAGGGTGACATCATACGCATAGTGGATGAAAAAGATCATGAAATTGGTCTTGGCCTGGCGCGTTACGGCGTGAAAAAGGCAAAGGAGGTTCTTGGTATGAAGAACCAGAAGCCGATCATCCATTATGATCATCTATATTTACACTAACAAAATCCAATAAGAGTGCTGGAGAACGTTTTCAAGTCCGTAAGGGACGCGAGCAGAAAATTGCCTTTGTTAGCTGAAGGGGAAATTAACTCCATCCTTCTGTCCCTTGCTGACGAGGCGATAAAAAACATTCCGCTTATTACTCGCGAGAATGAAAAGGATCTGGCGCGCATGCAGGAGACTGATCCGAAGTATGACCGGCTGAAGCTTACGGAAGAAAGGATTCGTGACATCGCCAAAGACCTGCGCAGTGTTTCCACCTTACCTTCGCCACTGGGCATAACGCTGGAGAAGAAAACGCTTGAAAATGGCCTTAGGCTCGAAAAGATCACAGTTCCGCTGGGTGTAGTAGGGATAATTTATGAATCCAGGCCGAACGTTACATTCGATGTGTTTTCTCTTTGTCTGAAATCCGGAAATGCATGTATCCTGAAAGGGGGAAGTGATGCGGAAGATTCCAATAAAGTTATTGTTGACCTTATCAGAGGCGTCTTGAAAAAACAGGGGATCAATCCCGATATTATCACTTTGCTTCCTTCAGATCGTTCCGCGACACAGGAATTATTGCAGGCAGTGGGGTATGTTGACATCATCATTCCACGCGGCAGCCAGAACCTGATCAACTTTGTGCGGGAAAATTCAAAGGTTCCGGTTATTGAGACTGGTGCCGGAATTGTACATGTATACTTTGACCAAACTGGCGATGTAAAGAAGGGCGCGGACATCGTTTTTAATTCGAAAACCAGAAGAGTGAGTGTATGCAACGCGTTGGATTGTCTCATAATTCACGAAGATCGTTTGAAGGACCTTAATACCCTGACAAAACTTTTGCCTGAAAAGAATGTACAAGTTTACGCTGACGAAAAATCTTTTAAGGCGCTGGAGAAAATCTATCCACCTAAACTTTTAGAAAAAGCTCAGCCACAGCATTTCGGCACGGAGTTCCTGGATTATAAAATGAGCATTAAAACAGTATCATCGCTCGAGGAAGCGCTTGATCATATTTACACGTATAGCTCGAAACACAGTGAAGCCATTGTAGCAGAAGATGAAAAGGTTATCGACCAGTTCCTCAAGTCTGTCGATGCCGCGGCTGTTTATGCCAATGCATCGACAGCATTTACTGACGGCGCACAATTCGGCCTCGGTGCAGAGATAGGTATAAGTACTCAGAAGCTACACGCCAGAGGACCGATGGCGCTTCGGGAAATGACATCTTATAAATGGCTCGTGCGTGGCAATGGTACAGTTCGCAGTTGAGTTGTATCCCAGGTACCTAGGTGCGTTGATACACTTATCACCTTACACCTTATCCAAAAAGGTGCTAAAATAAACGAGAGTTTTGCCAATATTCAGATTCCAATAATCATTGGAATGTCCGCCCTGAAACTCTTCATAAACATGAGGGATTCCTTCGCGCTCCAACTGCGAATGCAGCAGTCGGTTGCTCTTGATCAACGAATCATCCGCTCCACAGTCAAATCTAAAGGGTGGCAGCTTTTTCCGATTCTTCTTCAGATAATTTATGAGTTCCTCCGACTTGAATTTTTTTGAATAATAACGTTGTTCTTCACGCGACAAGAACGGAAGTAGATCCTTCAGATTGGTGATACTGGACAAACCGGAAGCAGCTACAAACAATTTTGGATACTTAGCCATCAATCGCAACGCGCCATAACCTCCCATTGAAAGTCCCGCGATAAACAGATTAATATTCTCCTGGTCAACTTTGAGAACTTCTTTTATGATGTTCACTACATCTTTCACAATCCACTTTTCAAAGTCCTGGTCTCCATGATTGAAGTATCCGCTTCCATCACCGAAAAGGCCATCCGACGGCATCACCAGCACCATTGGTGGGATTGCCCCTTCGTCGATCAGTGGCATTGCGATACCGTGCACGTTAATATTATAAGTCCATGCCCAGTGACTACCGTATACACCATGCAGCAGGATGACGACGGGTATTGTTTGCTGCGCACCCGTTAATTGCGGCGGTATAAAGAATGAACAGTCTCCCCTTCCCTTTAAGTTCGAACTCTTGACGGTTACAAAAGTTAAATTCGGCGGCTGGAAGGCCGGGTTGGATATTTCGATGGTCCTGAATCTTTTCGCCATTAATTAAAACAAAATTACACCTTTTGCGATCCGGCCGTTGAGCATATCGTCAATAACATCGCTGAGGTTTTCGAGTGCGTATGTTTTTGAAACCAACTCATCCAATAACAGGTCACCGTTTTTGTAGAGATCAAAGAGCCTGGGGAAATCAACGGGTGGGTTACACTTCCCATAGAGCGGATTTACATAGACCTTATCCCATTCAAACAGGTTCATGTCGATAGTTATTTCCTCCTCGATCCCACTCACCTGCAAAGCCATGCCTGCATTCCTGACTAAGGCCAATGGTGCGGCTCCAAGCTTGGGGTTACCGGTACATTCAAATGCGTAATCAGCGCCGCGGTTTGAAGTAAGCGCTTTCACTTCTTTGTAAGCCTCGTCCATTCCGCCAGGTTCCTTACTAACCTGGATCAAATGCGTCGCACCAAACTTTTTACTCAACTCCAGTCTCACGGGACTTAGGTCCAATGCAATAATTTTCGCGGCTCCGGCGATACGGCATCCCTGGATAACATTCAGCCCCACTCCACCTACACCCAGCACAGCAACCGAACTTCCTTTTGAAACTTTAGCTGCGTTTACTGCCGACCCATACCCAGTCATTACGCCACAACCTAAAATGCAGGCAGAAGCAAAAGGAATATCCGCGGGCATTTTAATGACCGCTTCTTCCTTAACGATAGTGAACTGAGACAACGTGCCAATATTAAATGAACGTTCGATCGCTTTGTTTCGGAATGTGGTGCTCAGAAATTCCGGATGACCGCCAGTAAGTCCCCTCTCGTCTTTTATACCGGTTACAGGAGAATAATTTTCGCAAATACTTCGGTTCCCGCTTTCACACTGAAAACAATGGCCGCAAGGCATAGCCCAGTTTAGCAGGACATGGTCACCAGGAGCCACAGCGCTGATATCACTTCCAACCTTTGATACTATACCCGCACCCTCGTGTCCCATTACGAGTGGCCGACCCCATCTCATGGAATCGTAGTCAGTGTGACAAACACCGG
>DATHIE010000083.1:0-2305 GCA_035316905.1 Chryseolinea sp.
ACACCCAAGTGGTAACAGTGATTGTGCTTGTAATGATCTGTGGAGTATTGTTATCTGGATTTTATCCGGCCGTAATATTGTCGTCCTATCAGCCAATCACTGTACTGAAGGGAAAGTTTCAGCGATCATCTTCCGGAAATATTCTCCGGAAGGCGTTGGTCATTTTCCAGTTCACGGCATCAGTTACACTTATTACCGGTACCCTCATTGTATCACGCCAACTTAAATTCATGAATGATGCCGATCTTGGCATCAATATCTCAAATACTATTGTAGTCGAATCACCAGATATGACCGCCTGGGATTCTACATTCCTCGCAAGGGTTGAAAGCTATAAGAACGAGCTATTGTCAGTGCCCGGTGTGATAAGCGCTACTACTTCTAACAACGTACCGAGCGCGCGACTCGGCCGTTCGTTTAACATCCACCTTACCGATCAACCTTCTTCTTCAAATATTACAATGAGCTTCATGGGTGTTGATCATAATTTCTTCGATACTTATAATGTGCCTCTGATTGCCGGAAGAAAGTTTCTTCCCACCGATCATAATTTTGATTTTGACAAAGTCACGAAAGTGATTGTAAACGAAAACGGTGTAAAGCTTCTTGGATTGAAAGATCCGGCAGAGGCCGTGGGTAAATCGATTAATATCTGGGGAGTTGAAAGGACGATCGTTGGTGTTATATCAAACTTTCATCAGGAGGCTTTGCAAAAACCGATGGAACCGATTGTATTCATAGCGTCTTACGCGAATTGGTACCGAACTTCGATCAAGGTGGAAGCATCAAAGCTCCAGGCCTGCATCGCTGGTGTTGAGGCTGTTTACAAAAAATCGTTCCCCGGTAATTCATTCGAGTATTTTCTACTGGAAGACAGGTACAACAATCAGTACAAAGAAGACAATAGATTTGGGACAGTCGTGAATATTTTCACAGTGCTTGCCATTATTATCTCATGTCTTGGACTTATCGGGTTGTCGTCATATACTGCGGTTCAACGCACCAAAGAAATTGGCATACGCAAAGTGTTAGGGGCCTCACTCACAAGCATTGTTACTCTTCTGTCATTTGACTTTTTGAAATTGATTCTTGTAGCTGCGTTGCTTGCTCTGCCATTGGCATATTTTTCAGTAGATCAATGGTTGCTCGCGTACGCGTACAGGATTTCCCCGGGTTGGACTTTGTTTGTCATGCCTGTTCTGATGATACTGGTAATTGCTGCTGTTACAATGAGTTTTCAGATCATTAAATCGGCGTTGGCTAATCCTGCCGATACCTTGAAATATGAGTAATCGATCTCCGCATCGGGCACTTCGGTTCCTGGAATGGTTTTGTCCTCCGGAATTATTCGAGGGAATTGAAGGGGATGTCCTTGAACAGTATGAGATGGATTGTAAGGTGCTTGGTGAAAAGAAAGCCAAACGACGCCTTGCCTGGAATGTGATGAAGTTTTTCAGACCCTCGATTTTACTTAGGAATAAATATTCAATGCGACTGACCCAAACTATTATGATTCGTAATTACGTGAAGGTGGCTTCCCGGAATATTTTGAAGCGGAAGGTTTATTCCTTCATCAATGCGTTCGGACTGAGTATTGGGATAGCGTTTTGTATCCTTATTTATCTCTTTATTGAAGACGAAAGGAGCTTCGACAAGTTTCACACTAATAAAGAATATCTTTTTCGCATTGAGGCCAAGAGTTTTGACACTTGGAATGAAGATCCCGACAACCCTTTTCAAACAGATGCGTGGCTCCAGACAGGTTTGAAGCAAGTATTAAAAGATGAACTCCCGGAAATCGAGCTGGCCACAAGGATTAATACTAATGATGGGATTATTTTCCATTACGGCACTCTGGTGTTTACCGAAAAAGTTACGTTTGTTGATAGGGATTTTTTTGAAATGTTTTCATTTCCACTTCTAGCAGGAAGTAAAGAAAAGCTTTTCAGCGATAAATCAGAAGTTGTGATCACACCGGACATTGCAAAAAAATATTTTGGAGCTGAGGACCCGTTAGGCAAAACAATAACTCTCGACATCCAGGGAGAAAAGTCATTTACAGTCTCGGGTATCATTGACGCCCCACCCGCCAACTCAAGCCTTGATTTCAGAATATTGGTATCTCAGGAACATCGGCCCGGATATGAGCGCAACCTTACGCAGTGGGGCAATTATACCACGCCAACATTTGTGCAGTTGCACCCCAACACTGATTTTAAAAAACTCAGCGCTAATCTTGATGGGCTGGTTCAAAAGTATTTAGGCGATCGACTGGAACGGCGGAGGAAGGAATCGGTGATGCCCG
>DATHIE010000084.1:0-9951 GCA_035316905.1 Chryseolinea sp.
AACTGATATAGCAGTCGGACAGATAAACGTTTGCTGGATGAGACCTTTCGAAGCAGATCCGGCGCAGTTCCCGCCACCATATCGTTATGAGATATACAGGTCTGTTGGATTTGCAAGAGGAGGTGACTCTACTAACGTTAGCCCGCCAGGCATCTTTACTGACACGTGCTTCGTGGACAACGACTTGAATACTGAGGAAAATGTTTACAACTATAGCATAGCGGCGTATGCTTCGAACGGGGGATTCCTTGGAACGTCTGCTGCCGCTTCGTCCGTAAGGCTCGATGCGAAGTCGCAGGTGAAGAGGATCGAACTCACGTGGAGCGCATTTGTTCCGTGGTCGAATTTTATTCAAACCGTTCCCAATAAGCACCTAATTTATCGCGGGCCCGAAGGAGCAACCGAAGCCGACTTGGTCCTCATTGACGAAGTAGACGTATCAAGTACCGGATTTATTTATTTGGACGAAGGACAATCCGATGGTGTTCCGTTGGTGGACAACCAGGTGTATTGTTACCGCGTGATGACTCGTGGTGGTTATGGCAATCCGCAGATACCTCAGCCGTTAGAAAATTTATCCCAGATCATGTGTGCGCAGCCGGGTGACACAATACCACCGTGCCAATTGCAGCCACCGTTGCGCAGCACGTTAGATTATGTGGACTGCAACGATTATTATCAGAAGTTCTGTCAAAAGGATAGCTACAGCAACATTATTTACTGGAGCAGGTCTGAAGATGCGGAATGCCGTACGGACGTACGCGGTTACAATGTGTACGCTGCCAGCAGAGTCGGGGAAGAGTTCTCACTGATCGCGGAAAATGTAAGGGATACTTTTTACCTTGATAATGACCTGCTGTCCTTCGCCCGATGTTACAAAGTTGCGGCAGTCGATCGATCGGGAAATATTGGAGAGCTCAGTGAAGAATTGTGTATCGACAACTGCCCATACTACGAGCTGCCAAACGTATTTACACCGAACACAGATCTCAAAAACGATTTCTTCAGCGCGTATAGCATCCGTGGTTATGAGTGTGGTGAAGATGGTTGTCCCGATGTGCCAGCACAACTCACGATGAAGTGCGCGCGATTCGTTCAGAGTGTGACGTTCACCGTGTATAACCGATGGGGCCAGGAAGTTTACGACTACGATGGACGGGTCGGTGACGGAGAGAATAACATTTACATCGACTGGGATGGAAGAGATGATAAAGGAACCGAGTTGGCAACAGGTGTGTATTATTATGTGGCGGAGGTCACCTTCGATTCCGTAGACCCCGGCAACCAGACTAAAAAGATCAAAGGATGGGTTCACTTAGTTCGCCCATAGATACCAGTGGCAAAATTATAGTTCTTTTCGATGGAGTTTGTAACCTGTGCAATGGGGCAGTGCAGTTCATTAATAAAAGGGATCCGTTATCGAAATTCCTCTTTGCCTCACTTCAGTCGGACTTTGGTCAGTCCCAGTTGTTAAAATTCGGATTAGACCCTACAAAACTTCACAGCATCATTGCCCTCGAGAACGGAAAGTTTTATGAAAGAAGCGATGCTGCCCTGAGGATCGCATCAGGCTTAGCCCAACCGTGGCCGGCGTTGGGAATGTTCAGGATACTGCCGCGATTTATCCGGGACGGCGTTTACAACCTGATCGCAAAAAACCGCTACAAGATGTTCGGAAAGAAGGAGAGCTGTATGATTCCGACGCCTGAGATGAAGGCGAAGTTTGTGGGGTAGGAGTGTGTAGAAGGGTAAAAATATTTAACATATATAGTGTAGATGTAAATCAGCCATATTGGCCCATACACACTCGTTAGCGCCAATGCAAAAAGACAAATGACACGGAGGATAATAACTCTAATCTTGATAGCAATTTTCGCTTCATCAACTTTGTACGCGCAGACTGGTTCTTCAGCTACGAAAGTGGACAGCGCAAATTTTTCTTCACTTACAGACAGTTTGATAAAACGCGAAGTTGCCTTTTTTACTGTTAAGGGATCTTCCTTCAAAGAGACGGACCTACTAAACAAGACACAGTTGAGTGAAATTCCTGTTCGTAACTGTACAGACAAGGAAGTGCATTTGTCGTGGAGTACATTTACCAGCGCCGTGAGTACATTTATTGATATTTATTTTAAGGGTGAGAATTCAAACAGGACACTTGATTCAATTTTTCTCGTTACTCATTCGCACTTTTGGGTTAAATTTCCAAACACTGCATTTCAAGGGCTACCACAACTCAATTCTTGCAATTATACGGGTAATGGAAAAAATGCAGAGTTCTTTTCACCTCACTATAAAGCTTTCTACTCGGCAGACAAAAGACGACTTTACATTTACATGCAAGGCGGAACAGATTCGCGTAAGTACGAAGTAACATGGATAATCGTTGGCGACAAATACTTTACCCGCATCGTCGACAGCATTTTATGACAACTATCAACTATTATAGAACAATAGGGCACTGGTGCTAACAAAATGGATAAGAAATGGCGCTGATAAAGAGGACATTTTTTTATTTTTGCTCAGCGCCACGTATACATTAGCGTTGCGTGCAAGCCTTCAGGCCAGATTGGTGAACAGCCTTATGAGACTATTAACTGCTTTCATATTGACGATTTACTTAACAGGAATGGGCCCCTTTCTGAATTATGACTGCAGGGCCCAGTCTCGCACAATCATAGAAAGCCTGAACAAATTTGATAGTTCACGCACTGTTTTCTATCTGCCCGCAAACACGCGACTGGATGAGGTGCTTTGGCGTGATAGCGTTTACAGATTCCCTTCGTTTGAATTCGGAAGAGTTACTTTTGCGACGAGCTATTCGCCGCAGGAGCAGATAAGAATGAACTACAACTTTTACTACATGCAAATGGATTTCATCAGCGAAGACGGAGACACGCTGCAAGTAACACCCTCGAAAGAATTGAAACTAGTTTCCATAAGTGGCCATTTATTTTATTACGACCAAAAGGTCGGATATATCGAGGTGATTCAGCAATTCCCAGTGGCTCTCGGCGTCAGAAACATGATGAAGCCGCAATACTTCGCATATTTGCCTGGCGGAACGGTCAAAAAAACGTCAGATTACAGATATGACTATCGCTTGGTGAGTCTCTTTAGTGATGAAGATCCACGAGGCACAACTACAACCCTTGATCGATATTACCTTAAAGAATACGACTACTTTTTTATTGGCAAGGACAACCAAGTATACAAAGCAACTCCCGCTGCCGTCTTTAAACTATTTCGCGAACACAAGAAAGCCGTAAAAATATACATCGATGAACACAACGTCGATTTTGAAAAGAAAGAGCACTTGATGAATCTTCTTATATTCTGCAATGGACTACGTGACAAAATATGAATAGACAAATAAACTGACAATATGAAAAAGACAATTCTTACACTTCTCATCGGACTAATTAGTCTTTCGTCTTTTACCAGGCCTGCGGTTAGTTATGAGCAAATTGCTTTTGACTATTTCATTTCGCGAATTCTCTCGACGGAGTTTAAAAACCTATCGGCGATTGAATTCTCAGGTAAGACTGAATCAACATACTCCACCCTGGGAAACTATAAGTTTTGTTTGAAACCCGAGGAAAAATTGCAGTCCTTAATGGAAGGTGTTACCAGTGGACTAGCAGGTATTCCCAAGGAGATAAAGTATAGTCAAATCAAAAACGTGACGATTACAAATGTGAAGGAGGATTCAAAAGACGCAAAGCTATATTTATATCATTCGGTTCGGGTGGCAGATAATTTCTATGTGTTTTTTACACTACATCAAACCAACGAAAAGATATCCAAGTATGTTGTTGAACTAAATGTAGAAGGAGAAGTTATCCGGTACTGTAGAATGGGTTAGAGCGCTATTCTGTTTGATATTAATTCTTAGTTATGAACGAATTTTTAAGGAGAATAAAACTAATAGACGACTTTTCAGTAGAGCTTGAAGTTGAGAGAAATGTTTTTGTCGATAGACTGATGTCCATTGTAGACCCTGGCGGTACGGGGACTATTTTTACTTCATTTGAAGGTTTTAGTTCCAACAGGAAGGAGTACAAAGGAAAAGTTGGCAACGACGGATTTGAAATAAGGAGACGCAAAAAGTTGTTTGATACAAACATGAACCTGGCAATTGCCAAGGGAAAATGGAGACAAAGGGAAAATCATTTAATAGTCGAAACAGAGGTTAACAGCTTCAACAATTTCTTCATTCTGTTTATTGTTATCCTGCTTGGTTTTTACGCATTTGGCGTTGTAGCCTTGCTCTTGTCTAACAACGGAACGGACGAAAGCAATATGGGGATGGCAATTGGGCTTCCGTTTTTGCTTGTTCACGCAGCATTTATGCTTGGTATTCCATACCTCGTTATACGCCGCAGCACTAATCGGATGAAGTACGATTTAACAAGAGAGTTTCATTATCTGGCTGCGACTAAGAACTCTCCACAACATCTTTGAGGAAATTACTAGCAAATGTTCACCTCGATCAATAAAATATGGCCAGCCAGTGTTAGATATGCCCGGGTTTGAAAGTATAGTCAGGTTTCATTTTGCACTGTTGTCCTTGATACTTTTCAATTGGGCAGTAAATAAGGCTTTTGGTTTTGGAATTAATAATAACCTTGCCCTTCTGATCAAGCTTATTCTCTATATATCCGGAATATTTCTATTTTTTGTATGCCTGAAACCGTTTAAGGTGGTTGCTTTGTATTTTTCATTTTTTGTAATGACTCCCACGGTTATTACAATATTCTATTTTGCGCACGGAATATTTCTGGCGATCCTATCATCCTTCTTTATAGCACCCATCATGCCCTTGGAGGCGGACTATTCTGATAACAATATAAAAGTGTACTCACAATTCAATGGTGTTTTGGGAAGGTGTTGCGACTATTATGTGACACAAAATGTTTTTTACGTCTTTGAAGAGTATATTGGTGATACCCCTACTGTGGGACACATCGATTTTCAAAACGCTAAAATTTGGTTGGAGGGTGATTCCATACGCATTGAACCGGATACGGCTTATAGATTAAGACTCAAATAGTACACATGGTGGACGGTCTAACATTCGAACGATGAAAACGTATCTCACTTTCATCTTCCTAATTTTTCAGATCGTTTTGAGAACGAACTCACTGGCGCAAGGAGACGTTCAGGATGAAGTCATACGGAAAAAACTGGATGATTATCTTACTTCAGCCCATCAGGCGTTCAAATTTAATGGCATGGCCCTGGTGGCCAGGAAGGGAGAAATTCTCTTGCAAAAGGGATATGGATTTGCCAATGTAACTACCAAAACTCCTAACAAACCTGAAACGAAGTTTCCAATATTATCTATTACTAAACCGTTTACCGCAATCGCTATTTTGAAATTGCAGGAACAAGGCAAATTATCCGTTCAGGATAAACTGACGAAATATTTTCCTGACTATCCTCACGGTCACAAAATCAAGATCCACCATTTGCTAACGCATTCCTCTGGAATATACAATTACACTGAGCCCGTTGGGATTGAAGATTCGGTCCTGATTAACAATCCTATCTCCAGACAAATGGTATTGGACGTTTTTGTAAATGCACCCATAGAATTTGCGCCAGGAAAGGGATACAACTATAATAATTCTGGATATTTTCTTTTAGGACTGATAATCGAAAAGGTCACTGGAAAGCCATATGAAACGGTAATCCGGGAAATGATCTTTGATCCACTCCGAATGACTAATTCGGGATTTGATTTTCTCGGTGTGGCTGATTCATTAAAGGCTAAAGGGTACGAATTTTTAGATGCTGAAAGAATTGTTCCTTACAAGCATTATGACTCAACCTTTGCATATTCGGCCGGCAGTATTTATAGCACGGTGGGGGATATGTACAAATGGGCCAAAGCGATTTCAGGTAAGCAAATTCTAAGGGAGGCTTCCTGGAAACTTGCCTTCACTGATAAAGTAAACGGCTATGGCTACGGTTGGATGATCGGACATTTTTTCAATCACCATTATGTAAGACATTCAGGTGGATACCCTGGGTATATGTCTGAGTTTATCTATTATCCCGAGGAAGACGTCACGATAATTCTCCTAAATAATTTCGGAACTTATGACCAAATGATTTGGCCGGTGGGCATGGGAATTGCATGCATTGCTCACAACATGCCTTATGACAATTGGAAGATTCGAAAACCAATTAAGCTTAGCAGTCAAATTCTCGGTCGATATGCGGGGGAATATGAGTTAAAGGGTGATAAGCGGAAGTTCATAATTGAGTTGCAGGATGACCGTCTTTTTGCAAACATTCCTGGACTTCCGCCGTTCGAATTGTTTTCAGAAAGCGAAACCGTCTTTTATTTTTGGAATTTTAACTCAGAATATACATTCATCACTAATGACAAAAATGAAGTTTTGAAGATTATGGTGCGTGAACACGGACAGGATTACGAATTGGTGAGATTGCGATGAGGGTATATACAAATGCTTACTACTGGATAAGCCGTTGGAGCAGCTGATGAAAAAAGTTAGGATTATCGTTTTAATCGTTGGCGGACTCATTGTAGTCTATTTTGGACCAATGATACTTAGAAGTATCTCGGTCGAGGACAAGGTAACAGAATTTACAACCGACCATTTTGCCATCTCTTATCATGGTATTCACCAACAGGAAGCACAGGACATTGCTGACGATCTTGAAAAAAATTATGACCGGATCCGGACTAATTTGGGGGATCCGGAACACGATACTATTCGCGTTTTTATTCACCCCACACAAGCGGATTTTAACAAAGGGACGGGGCTCCCGAATAGTACGGCAAATGGGACAAGCCGGGGTCCCAACGAATTCCATTTAGTTTGGACAAACTGGTTTAACAGTATCTTTCCCAATGATCCGATAAAAACAGCAGTTCATGAGTTTACGCATTGTGTTCAGTTGAACATTCTCATTAAAGACGCACAGAGAGAACAAGCCGCTCTTGACAAGGGAGATTTTGACAAAGCATTTGAAGAAAAATTTATCAAGGAGTACCCACAATGGTTTTGGGAGGCGATCTGTGACTATGAAGCCGGCATCGTAAATAGCGTAAGCGTGAAATATGCGATGAGAAAGAAGCCCACACTAAAATCCTTGAGCAATAGTAATCAAGTGTACAACGTTGGCTACACCATGATTGAATACATAGTGGAGAAGTGGGGTGAAGACAAACTGCCCGCCTTAATCACTTCCTACGTTGACATTGAAACCGTTTTGAACATAAGTGAAGGTGAATTTGAAAAAGGTTGGGCGGAATTTGTGGATGAAAAATATTAACTTCTCAACAAGAAGATGAGCGCAGCACCCTCTATGAATATCCAGAGCCTTCCTCTGAATGCCATCCAAAGCCCCCTATGAATGTCATCCAGAGCGGTTGCTTTGCTATCAAAACAACTGGGATAATGGAATGGGTTTTATGAATTATATAGATACCTATGATCGTTCACGCGAAGGATCTTTCGGAACAAGAGCAGCATGATTCACATTTGCAGAGATCCTTTCCGGTAGATCCTTCGCGCCCAGGTACGAAGACATTAATTTCGTTCGCAAAACCCATTCCTTTGGCGCAAGTTTTTGATAAGGGGATAGTCGCTCTGGAAGACAGTCCTAAAGAGGAGGATCTTAACGCGAAGGACCCGTCCAAAGATTGAACAAATGGAAATTGTGAATGAGAAGTATTAATTTGGAGGCAGACCTATGAATAGCTTAATGGTATTAACTTAACCAAAATCAAATAATCAATGAGAGCCATTTTTATTTTGCTGACAATTTTGACGCTTCAATCAAAAAGTTTGTTGGCAGCACCTTTCTTGAAGGGGCACTATTATACAAATGATGGAAAGAAAATTGAGGGGCTGATTAAATTTGGAAGGGCGACATTTTCGGCATTTGGAAGTAAACCAAGTAACATAAAATTTAAAGCCGACGCCAATTCAAAAACAGAAAAATTGACTGCTGAAGACATCTCGGCATTTGTCATTGAAAAAGACAGCTTTGCAATAGTTCAGAATATTAAAATTAATTCAATACATGGCGAGTACACTCGTGATTTTGCCCAAGTGATAGAGGTTGGACGTATAAACCTATTCGTTCATAAAAGCTCCAGTAGTGATGGAAAAGTTAGCTATGATCATGACAAGTTTGTTATCTCCAACGATAACAAAGTATTCCTGGGAATTTGGAACTTTAATAAACAACGGGAGGAGATTGCTGAATATTTTTCTGAGCGACCTGATTTAAAGGCGAAAGTTATGGATAAAAAGGACGAGACGCCTGTTCAGACATTGGTCAAAGAATTCAACGAAAAATAAATTTACAATTCCTCATTCTTCATTCTTCTACTATCTTCACCTCACCAAACCGTACCACCCATGCTAGCCACCCGATGTTTCAAATCCCTTTTATTGATTTTTGTATTCGCCGTCATTTATTCCTGTAAGACAACTCCCTCCGAGACCATTTCTACTGACGACACATTCAATCAATACAAGGAATCATTCATCGAAGATCTATGGAAGCACGCTCCCGCCTGGGCCAGCAGTGTGGGTTATCATAAGTACGACAGCGTATTGATCGTCCCGGACAATTCATCGCGTGAAGCAGACCTTGCATTCGTCAAGGCCCACCTGGATACTTTGAGCAAAATGGACGAGAAGGCACTTTCAGATAACAACCGGACGGACTATCTGATGATACGTGATCAGTTGAAGTCGATTGCATGGGATATAGACAGCTATAAAGGGTTCGAATGGGATCCATCGGAATACAACATTACCGGACCATTTGCTGAAATGCTCAATGGAAGTTATGAGGCACTTGAGAACCGGTTGCGTAATTTTTATCTCAGGATGAAATACGTTCCTGCATATTATGAAGCGGCGAAAGCAAGCATAAAGAATCCTACACTTGAACACACACAACTAGCGATCGAGCAAAATCTGGGAGGCGTTACGGTCTTCGAAGATGATTTGAAAAAAGCGCTGGATACCGCGAAGTTGGAGGAAGGAGAGAAGCAGGAGATATCGGCGAGAGCTGCGACTTGTGCTGATGCCGTAAAAAAATATGCCGACTGGCTTAAAAACCTCGATAACAAAGAGCCCCGAAGTTTTCGTCTGGGGAAAGCGTTGCATTCCCAGAAATTCGACCTGGACATTCAGTCCAGCTATACCGTGGATGCTATTTATGACATAGCAGTAGAACGCAAAAAGGACCTGCACAAGAAAATGGCGAAGCTGGCCAATGAGTTATGGCCGAAATATATGGGCAACGCTTCCAAGCCTGCCGATAGTCTTAGATTAATTCGGGCCGTTATTGACAAGATCTCACTGAAGCATGTGCATCGTGATTCCTTTCAGACTGCCATTGAAAAACAAATTCCGGAGCTGACGGAGTTTGTAAAGCAAAAGGATCTTATTTACCTCGATCCAACAAAGCCGCTTGTGGTTCGCAAAGAGCCTGCGTATATGGCCGGTGTGGCTGGCGCATCTATTTCGGCGCCTGGGCCGTACGATAAAAATGCAAACACATACTATAATGTGGGAAGCCTTAACGGATGGACACCCGAGCGTGCGGAAAGTTATCTCCGCGAATATAATTCGTACGCCCTCCAAATTCTGAACATACACGAGGCAATCCCGGGACACTACGCACAGCTGGTCTACAGCAACCAATCACCAAGTATAATAAAGTCGGTCCTGGGTAACGGAGCGATGGTGGAAGGATGGGCTGTGTACACCGAGATCATGATGCTGGAGAATGGTTATGGAAATAATTCTCCCGAAATGTGGCTAATGTATTACAAGTGGAATCTACGCGTTACGTGCAACACGATATTAGATATCAGCGTGCATACGCGCAATATGAGCAAGGAAGACTCCATGCATTTGTTGGCGGATGAAGCCTTTCAACAGCAAGCTGAAG
>DATHIE010000085.1:0-2260 GCA_035316905.1 Chryseolinea sp.
GGGGCATCAAATTCGTCTCTGATGCCCGCGCTTTCTACCGACGAGGCGGCGCAATACCAATCTCATCCACTGGCCGCGGCAAATCGAGCGCCTCATGCCCAAAACATGAAGGCAGCAATCCTAGAGCAAATAACCTGGCCAACTATGGGATATACGCGGTTCAATTTTGAACCACATACTTACTATGGTCCCACGTTTGTAACAGGAGGAACTTCAGCCTACGTCCTGGGTGCCACGACGTCGACCATGAATTCATATGAGCTGGGCCTAAAGAACTACTATGTGGCCCAACAAACCGCGTATTTGGGAGGACCAATCAGTGTCAAGTCGTCAACATTTACACTTGCCGGTCCGCAATATGTTACCTTTTCCACGATCAAGAGCATTAGCGGTGCAGGCTCGATTGGAAACATTGCGGAAACATTCGTCTTTAAGGGCCCGACAATAAATTACAATACTCCCGTCTGCCACGATTGCACTGGAAGGATATACCTCGACGCGGGTACCTACGTTGTGCTGTCGGCTGCCTCTCAGAGTGGCGTATCCGTATTAATAAACGCCAGCTATCCCACGACGGTGACGCAAAACAACATAGTCGGGGGAGTTAGAATAGCATCGATCGAAAATTTTGACGGAGTCACATCCTATTTTAAGAACTTCAAATATAATAGCCCCCCCCTTGCAAATAAATCATATGGAACGCTTTTCACACAGCCGCTCCATAAGAAAGTTACGCCTTGTGGTAACCTATATGTTTCGGCATATGACCTTACTAATTCGAGCTTTGAGGGGTCTCACATTGGTTATGACCAGGTGGAGGTGATTGATGAAAATAATGAGAATGGCAAGACGATATACAAATTTAGAAATGACATCAACGACATAACCAGGAGTTTGCCGAAAGATGAAATGTATTTTAAGGCGAACGGCGACACCGTTAAGAGAGTTACCTATAAGTATAATTTCGACCTTTGTCTTGCCAGTGGCGGAACGATCCGATGCGCCTTTGCAAGTCTTGCGCCCGCGATAAAAATGGATATCACTAAACACCGGATAACACGAAGTGGTATCTACATAGTTAGTGATTATTATGAATTCGATGTTTCTACAGTGTCCAACAGCACTTTTTTTACGTATCAGAGCGAAATAATAGAAAAGACATTCAGCCAGGAAAATTATCCAGATTTTCTGCTTACTAAGAAGACAATTTCTTCTGGTAAAGAAGTTATCGAATCTTATAAAGATAGTCACACCCTCCCAACGCAAATCATTCAAACGCAGACTACAGGCGAGAAACTTATCGAGAAATTTTATAATTCTCCGGAAGAACTCGGAGGCACCATGGCATTCAAAACTCCCATACGGCACATCTTCATCCGCGAAATAAATGGTCAGCAATTCTTAACCAACGCGCAACTTTACCAGTATCAGAACAATTTGCTCACACGAATGGATGTCTACGAAGCCTCCAGCCCGGTTAATTACACGGAGGGTATGACAATCACCTATAATCCAAAATTCCATCACACATACAACACGTCAAAGAAAATGGTCGAGCGTTACCCTGCCGGCGGCGTAAGGTCTGCTTTTATCTGGGATAGTTACAATATCAATCCGATTGCCGAGGTAACTAACAGTGGGGGTGGGGTAGTCGCTTTTACAAGCTTTGAAAATTCTTCGGATGAAGGTAATTGGGTTTTTACATTGAATGGAGTTACCGGTGCGAAAACCGGAGAGAAGTGTCATTCATTCACAGCGCAAACAATTACCCGGGGCATTCTTTCAACTTCAACAACATACAAGGTCAGCTATTGGGCTAAGAACGGAGTGCCGGTGGTTACCAATGTAACTGCGTCGAACGATGCTGCTAATCCGGACGCACAGGGATGGAAGTACTATGAGAAAACAATTTCGGGCACGGCCGCTATCACTATATCTGCTGTGGCGGGTACCCTGATTGACGAACTGCGGCTATACCCAGCCACCGCGATGATGAAATCATTGACGTATAAACCTTTCGTTGGGATCTCCACTGTTAACGATGCTAATAATCAGATCCAGTATTTTGAGTACGATCCTATAGGAAGGTTAGTGTTGATCAAGGATTTCAACGGAAATATCATTCAGCATCATTCTTATAATTATAAAAATTAAAACATGCGTTACTTGTTATTCTCAGTACTATGCTTTGCGCTGCCCGCTGTGTTGTCAGCTCAAAATGCTTTGCAAAAAAACGTCGAGTGGTATTCCGCGAAAACCT
>DATHIE010000086.1:0-9933 GCA_035316905.1 Chryseolinea sp.
TACAGCGGTTCGAATCCGCTCGAGACCTCAAAAGCCCTTGGAATCGAATTTGATTTCAAGGGTTTTTTTTATTTCCTGGGACGAAGTTAGGATGAATCATGTTTGGCTACTGCTCATTCACACCTTGTATAACAAAGAAAATTATTGGGGAATGTTGTGATTTCTTATCTGAACAATCTGGATTCAGATATCCATCGAAGAAATAACCGGAAGCAAATATGTGGGTAAACAAAGCGGCGGAAGTAAATGCTTAACGTTTTGGCCCCTGTTACTCCTCGCCGTTTATGGTGTTAGCTGAGTGCTTCGCAAAAAGGCCTCCAGCATGGACTCCAAGAAATCCAAAGCTTCTTTTCCGTTTTCTATAGACGCCACGTGTTCTTTTAGTCCAATGTGGTTAAAATAGTCCTGTAAGATTAGATGATCTTCCTTATCGTCATCTACCACCAGAATAAATCAGCGATGTAGAATGTGTAAAAGTAGGCTCGTCGAACAATTAGAATTGGTTGACCCAGTATTTAGAGAATCATTAAACTGTTGGCGATCGGCCTTGGTGATTTATCAGACATGTTAGGGGACGGTTATTTATTGTGGCACTCTCCATAATACTTTGCAAGCTCTCATAAGTTGGGGAATAGTTTCCTTAACGAGACTAACAGATACTCACATATTCAGATCTTATACTTCGCAAAAGGGGCTAAAAACTATAGTATCTAGACAACTAGTTAAGTCTTTGTAATTGAGAATTTGCCCTTTTGAGCCTTGAAAGCCTTCATTTTAATTTCATGTACTACATAAATCTGGGTATACCCTATGAAACCACTTAGATAATTCGGGGATTTCAGCCTTAGACGTTATGGGGCGCAATTCTTGCGGTATGTTAAGAATTTCACGTCCTCGGTTTTACTTCTAACCTTTCAAGATTCTTTATGGCAACAAAGCAGAGTGCACCAATGTCGGTCGAGGAAAATGATTCATTTTATCAGCGATACTTAGAGGAGTTGAATGCACCTGCTTACACCTGCGATATGTTTGGTTATTTAGAACTTTTTAACAAGGCAGCGAGTGACGTTTGGGGTGTAAAGCCAGAAATTGGAAGGACTAAGTGGTGTGGATCTTGGAAACTCTATCAAGCGAATGGCGTTCAAATTCAACTTGATGAGTGCCCCATGGCAATCACGATTAAGGAAAAAAGGATAGTAAGCGAAGAAGTCATTGTAGAACGTCCTGACGGAAAACGCATGAATGTTTTACCTCATCCGAGATTTATTAAAGATTCTACTGGAACCATCATTGGAGCAATTAATATTCTGGAAGATATTACCGCTCTCAGAAATGCGGAAAACAAGTTGCGAGAAACTATTATACTTCAGTTTGAAGAAGCAGCGCACTTCAAAATTGAAATCCTGAAAAGTAAATTAATTAGTCTGCAATTCGAAAAAGATGTTCAAAAAAGGGTAATTGAATTGACTGCGATTAATGGGGAGCTTGTTTTTCAAAATACCGAAAAAGGTAAAAGAGCTGCAGAGTTAATTATTGCGAACGCTGAACTTGCTTTTCAGAATGAGGAAAAAGGAAAAAGGGCCGCGGAATTGGTAATTGCCAATGATGAACTCGCCTTTCAGATTAGTGAAAAAGGAAAGAGGGCTGCAGAGTTGATTATTGCAAATTGTGAGCTTGTTTTTCAGAATGAGGAAAAGGAAAAAAGAGCAGCAGAATTGATTGTCGCAAATAATACGCTTGCTTTCGAAAATGAAGAGAAAGAGAAACGAGCTGCAGAGTTGATAATTGCCAACCGCGAACTGACGTTTCAAAATGAAGAGAAAGAGAAAAGAGCAGCAGAATTGATAATTGCGAATAGAGAACTAGCATTCCAGAATATTGAAAAAGGGAAACGTGCCACGGAATTAATTATTGCGAACGAAGAACTTGCCTTCCAGAACACAGAAAAAGAAAAGCGGGCTTCCGAATTGATAATAATCAATACAGAACTGGAAGCATTCAGTTATGTGTCAAGTCACGATCTTCAAGCGCCGCTGCGTAAAATTCAAATTTTATCATCCCGGCTTTTAGAAGACGAGGATCATAACTTGTCGGAGAAGGGAAGAGGCTATTTGACCAGGATGCAATCAGCCGCATCCCGGATGACTCAGCTTATTAATGATTTGCTAGCATTTTCCCGGTTAAGTATCGCTGACAGAAAATTTGAAAAAACGGATCTTAATAAGATAATAGAAGAAGTTAAGAATGAATTGAAAGAGATTATCGATGAAAAAAATGTGACCCTCGAGTACTCAGGCCTATGTGAAATCGAAATAATTCCATTTCAGTTTCGTCAGATCATGTATAATTTGATAAGCAATGCGCTTAAATTTTCAACGCCAGATCAATATCCTCACATAATTGTCACCAGTAGAATTGCAAATGGTATTGAGTTAAATGAACCTAAACTTCAATCTTCAACTTGCTACTGCCATATTAGTGTGTCTGATAATGGAATTGGATTCGATCCGCAATATGCAGAGTTTATCTTTGATGTATTCCATAGACTCCACGGCGACGATCAATATACCGGGACTGGTATAGGGCTTGCGATCGTTAAAAAGGTGATTGACAACCACAATGGTATAATCACTGCAACTGGCGTCCTTACTAAGGGTGCTATTTTTAATATTTATCTCCCAGTTTCCCAGCATTAGTAACAGAAGCTCTTGTAACAGGACAGTTGCTCAAACTGCAAGAAACGACTGGCTCAAAGGCACGTTCTTGGAATCCAAATGGAGCCTTGATTGCGATAGCAGACAATGAGGGTAGTCTTCAAATTTGGAGCAAAGAAGGTATGCTCATCAAAGTCATAAGGAAGGGCGACAACAAAACTTGTTTAAATTTTGGCATCCAAAGAAAGATATTATACTCACTGGTGGTGATGAAATAAGATTATTTGATACTTCTGGCAATTTGTTGGAGAGTATCAATCACAGAAAGGAGCGAACGATACTCTCGATAGTTGCAGCCGTTTTTCTCATGAACTTACTCGAAAGTATATCTTTCAACTGAATTTCATTCACCTGAACAAGTTTGCCATAAATATCATACATCGGACCACTTTTTATTTCGCTCCATTCAAGGGATGATTGCATTTTCTTTCAGATTTTTGTTTCATGCGTTGGTTGTGGGAACATGCGGCATTTGAAATTATACTTTTTAAGAATTTCTAGGCACAGCAGCTTCGAATCGTTCGCCGTCCGGAGCCCCGAGTTCTCGGGGCGCAGGCGGCCGCTCGAGACCTCAAACAAGCCTTGGAATCTTAATTGATTTCAAGGCTTTTTTATTTTTGGTACTACAAATTCAGAATGAGTTTTTCATCCGTTGCATAATCATATACAATGTTGAGTAACAATCTGTAGCTATATGAATACCAATTCATGTGGCATCAATTCCCCACAAGTTTTCATTTAGGTTCTGGAGCATAGCCAATCTTAGAGGTGGACACCTTTTTTGTTTTCTGGAATGAGTCTTGCGCGACGTTTCGCTGGGACCAAAGCCAGTTAATATGACGCCCGTTTTATTTGAACTTTTCATTGATTGCAAATCGATTTTCATTCAAAGCTTATCTTGGACTTCTCAACCTAAACGTTTCTCATATGAATAAAACAAAAAGAACCTCAGTCGTAATTTCGTTGCTTCTCGTGGCGCTGGCGTGCCAAAATGAAGAACCTACGCAAAACTTAATACCTATTGATGATTCCCCGATTTTCATGGAGCTCACAAGAAGCAACTCCAGCGGGAGGTTAGCATCGGAAGGCAAGTATGCGGTATTATCAGCTGAGTATCTAGCCTCGGAAGAATCCGGGCAGGTCGGCCGAACCATCTATTTCAGCGATGTTGGAAACAAGCAGCTTTCTTCAGACTTTGTTCCGGGAGTGGCCCTTGATGGAACTGATGATGTATCATTTTACGTCGACCAGAATAGACCTTCCGCGGACTTACCGGTGGCGGCAACGACTGGTGCTGTTGTACGTGCGATGCAAACCTGGAATGATGTCACTTGTTCTGACCTCGGCGTGTATCAGGTACCTTCTGATCCAGCAATAGCCACTGGGTTTGTTAGTCTTATTTTGGGCTTTGGTGGAAGTGATGAGTACACTGCTGACATAGTACATGCTGGATGGCTGCCCGCGGGATTCTTTGACACTCTTGTGCCTCAGGGTAGCACTTTTATCCTTGGTGTCACATTCACCATCATTTTTACAGATGATGCCGGGACTCCAACAGACCTGGATAACAACGGAAAAGCAGATGTTGCATGGAGAGAGATTTATTACAACGATACTTTTACATGGCAAATTGAAAATCGTTTTGATGTGGAAACTATTGCTCTGCATGAAGCCGGACACGGTCTGAGTCAGGCGCACTTCGGGACTGCTTTTGCCACCGGAAATGGAAAATTGCATTTCGCACCTCGCGCGGTGATGAATGCTGCCTATTCGGGTATTCAAACTTCAATTAACCAAAGTGACAATGCCGGACATTGCAGTAACTGGGCGAGTTGGAACAACAACTAAAGTTTCTTTTAACATTGCTCTATAAAGAATCGCACTCCTGATCCGGGGTGCGATTTCTTTTTATCCGTTCTTTCTTTTCGCTTTTTGGCAAACAGCGAGGCGACCTCTAAAGAAACCAACGACTGGTTCGATCGCTCTTCCGAGTGTCTACTTGTTCCGACCAATTTTATTAATCCTGAAATAAAAATATGCTGCTAAGATAATATCTGCGGTCAGGCAAAATATATCGTATCCTTTGGGAACTATTGTGCTAAAGCGTGGAAAAACCATATCCCAAACGCCGTGAAGTAATAGACCCAATACAATGAGATTGAAGTTTTTTGTTTGTCCGTAGTAAGATAGCCCCACAAATGGGACAATTGCTATTGAAACAATGGTTAAAGAAAGCAGATCATTCCAGGCAAAACCAACATATATAAATGCAATGCCGACCAACGTAAAAGCTCCAAAAAGTCTCTTATCAAGCGACCTAAAGCTTTCCAGGAAAATAATTACTATGGCACACAAAATAATTCCTATAACAACATCCTTCATTTCTTAAATCATTTAATCTATGAATTTTCAAATTCTCTCGTGTTATATCATAATATAGGTAGACTTAACTTAATTATATGCTCTTTGTTTCGATTCTTCTTCTGAACAATTTTCATACATGACAGCATTGAAGCGGCAAGTTGTGTCTTGCGGGCCAATTGCGTTAAAAAACGGAGGTGATAAAGAGCGCATTGTTGTGAATCCCGGGAGAAAACAAATAAATTAGGTAAACGTTTTTGCTCCCGTCCCCTTTAACAAAAGGGCCAACATTCAGGATTGTGATATCTCTCAGACTGAGTTGATTTCAAATCCGATGAAAGGTATGCCCTTCCAAGTGGAGTGGATAACAATCGTGAAGTACTTTGTCAATTCAATAAAAAAAACCTCTATGACCCGACAAATAATAAATGGAACTAAAAAATTTGGAACACCGCGGTGGATGTACCAGATCCAAAAGCTATCCGGCAAGATGGTCGCTAACATCCTGGCGCTTGTCTCACTATTATTGTTATACACTTCTGCGTTTAGCCAGGATTCTCTTGTCTTTAAGAACAACAACTATATGACCGGTGAGATCAAGGCCATGAACAAGGGAGTGTTAAGTATTGAGACCGATTACAGTAAAAGCGACTTCACAATAGAATGGGTCGAGGTTAAGGAAATCTACACCAAGACAAGGTTTATGTTAACGCAGTCAGACGGTGACAGACTTTCGGGTACGCTTCAATCGGTCAATTTGAATCAAGTCAATATTGTTAGCGATAAAGGTACGTCGACCAGTGAATTAAATGACATTGTATTGTTAAAATCCGTGAGTGAGAAATTTTGGGATCGATTCCACGCAGAGATAAGTTTAGGGTTGAGTGTTACCCGTGCTCAGTCGCTGAAGCAGTTTACGTCTCGAAGCAGCGTGGGATATCTCAGGGAAAAATGGTCCCTCGATGCTACATTCAACAGTCTCCGATCAACGCAGGACAACGTGGAGCCTGTGCAACGCAAGGATGGTGGTCTGACTTTTACATACATGCTGCCAAAAGATTGGTACATTCCGGCATCTATTTCGTTCCTGTCGAATACAGAACAAAAGCTTGACCTGCGTTTGCTCGAAAAGGTGGGTATCGGAAAATATGTTATTCACACCAACAGGGGCCTATTGGGGATTTTCATTGGGAGCCAATTACAACTCTGAGAAATTTACTGACGATACGCCCAATCGCCAGAGCTGGGAAGGGTTTATCGGAACTCAGGCGAATCTTTTTGATACCGGCGACCTCAGCCTTCTTACTAACCTGGTTGTCTATCCGAGTTTTACTGAGTCAGGGCGGGTACGGAGCGACTTTGCAGTTGACGTGAAGTACGAGTTCCCTTATGATTTCTTTCTTCAATTGGGCTTTACTCTGAACTACGATAATCAGCCCGTCAACGAAGCACCGGATACTGATTACGTTTTTCAAACCACGTTCGGTTGGTCGTGGTAAAGACCAACTACGTGTGATTTGGTAATAAGGTTTTGCGGGCTACACGCAGATTTCGTGTCAATAACAAACACCTTCGTCCGGCCACGGTCAATCGCGTTGAATGTAATAGCGAAACAAGCTCCATTTGTAATTGTTTGAATGGCTCCAGCGAGTGGCACACTTGTTGGCAATAGCATATCAAAAAGTTCGGATGGATAAAAAAATCAAAAAAAAATTCTGGACATTAAAACGAATCTCACTTTACTGTGGCATCACGTTGCTTGTTATCCCGACTGGTTATGAATTAATTTCCGGCGATCACCGAAAGCGGATAAGAGTTGTACGTGCCAAGCTAACTATTGCTTTGGTTGAGCGCGGAGTATTTCAGGAGCACATCCCACAAACTGGAATTGTAGAACCTAGCCGTTCTGTTCAACTCGATGCTATCGAGGGAGGAACCATCAAACGGCTTGTGGCACAAAGCGGCGCAATGTTGAAAGCAGGAGATGTTATTTTGGAATTGAGTAATCTCAACCGTGAACTAGCCGTCCTTCAGCAGGAGGCGCAATTAAACGAAAGTATCAATCAACTCCGGCAAACGCGACTTCAGCTGACGCAAAACGATCTACAACAGCAACAAATGCTTGCTGATGTTGAACGCGAGTTGGGTAAACTGGCTCCGCAGTACCGGCGTCAGAAGAAACTGTTTGAACAAAAACTCATATCTCAGCAAGAATTCGAATCCATCGAAGTTGACTTCTTTTACAATCTGAAACGGAAAGAAATTGTGTATAAATCTTATAGAAACGATTCTTTGGAAAGGATCCGGCAGTTAGACGACCTCAATTCTTCTGAACGCAGAATGCAGATGAGTCTTGAGGGCTCACAAAAGATACTCGACAACCTGATTATTCGAACGCCCGTGACCGGACAACTGTCAAGACCGCAACTTGACCCGGGACAAAACATAATTCAAGGTCAAAGCCTCGGTCAGGTTGATGTCACGGGTAGTTATAAGGTCCGTGTGCCAATTGACGAGCTTTACCTTCCCCGTATCACAACCGGACTGCCGGCAACAACAACTTTAAATAACAGGAGTTATAATCTGACGATCTCTTATATCTATCCAACGATCGAATCCAATGGAAGATTTTATGTGGATATGGATTTCATGGGCGAGGTTCCGCCAGGAATTCGCAGGGGTCAATCACTTCGATTGCATATTTTGTTAGGTCAATCTTCTGAAGAATTGTTATTGCCCATGGGAGGATTTTATAAAGACACGGGTGGAAACTGGGCCTTCGTGCTTGAAGGAAATGATCAGGCTGTAAGAAGAGATATAAAGCTCGGTCGTAAAAGCGGAAATATTTCGTTTGAAGTACTTGAAGGACTTAAGCCTGGCGACCAGGTTGTTACTTCCGGATATGAGAATTTTGGTGATGCCGAGGTTTTGATTTTGGATAATCAAATCAACAATGATTGAAGGTGAGCCTCGTTGGGACTAATTAGATCGATGATTAGTTCCTTGGCTTAAATCCCAATTGATTAATCATCCGCCCAAGCGAGTTTGTTTTGAAAACGAGGGAGAGCTATTTCCCCAAAATGAGAGATAAATTCGTGGGGAATAAATTTACTGTGACTAAAATATCGTCAATAGTCCCCTGAAGAGGGCGAGAGAGTGTTTAAATCTGATTTTATGTTGGCATAATTATTTCAACTCAGGATATATTCATTGAAATACCAACTAGTTGAAGAAGCTGCGGCGGGGCGTATTGGATGAATCTATAATTATCAATCACATTATTCATCACTAGATTATTACAAGCATGTTCTATTGTGTAATAGAACTACAATTTCATTTAAACCTTAACGATCTAAACTAATAAAATCATGCAAAACAAAACCGGAATCGAAGTCACCTAAGGGTAATTTGACAAATGGAAAAGGTAGGAACGGCATGGACTCATCTCAACTAATGCAGTTGTTCGAGGATCAATTAAAAGATATTTACTGGGCAGAAAAAGCTTTAACCAAAGCGTTGCCTAAGATGATAAAAAATGCTTCCTCCGAAGGATTAATTGAGGCCCTGGACAATCATCTCAAAGAAACCGAGGGACAGGTATCACGCCTGGAGCAGGTATTTGAACTCATAGAGAAAAAGGCCATGGCGAAAAAATGCGATGCCATGGAGGGATTATTAAAAGAGGGAGAGTCCATCATGGAGGACTGCGAGGAAGGCCCGATGCGCGACGCAGGAATTATTTCCGCAGGACAAAAAACTGAGCATTATGAAATTGCTACTTATGGAACATTACGAACATTTGCTACCACTTTAGGGCTGACAGACGCAGCTGTACTGTTAGATCTGACCCTTGAAGAAGAAAAGGCTGCTGACGAAACTTTGACACAAGTTGCTGTGTCTGTTATCAATGTGAAAGCTTTAGAAGCCAGCAGGGAAGATAAGTAGTTCTATTCGATTTTTAATTGAGAGCAAGTTCCGCTCCGGTGGAATTTGCTCTTTTTACTCTCTTCAGTTCCGAAGGATTTTATTGAATTAACTGACGCTAGAGTGAATTTAATTCCACAGATCAGTAACTAAGTCACAGTCATTTCAGAAGGGTCCTTTGAACTTGGCGGCAATCAGAACACTTTTCATTAATGGCACATTATTTTCTATTCGTGGAATGATGTCTTACAATAATTTGATTACAACCTTAACATTAAATAACATGGAAACTAAAACTTTTACGGGTGGCTTTTTAGCCGGAGCCTTGCTGGGCGTTGCTGTTGGGATTTTACTTGCTAACTCTACCAGCGGAGAGACAAAAGAGAAACTTGTCAAGGGTGCAAAGAAGATCACAGATTCATTGGGCGAGACCGTGAACGATGCTGTCAGCGGGTTGAAAGAGCAATACATTGACGGCATTGAAAGGGCGGCTGAACGAGGAAAAGAAACCATAAAGACCTATAGCGGACAAGCAAAGGCCTGAATTTGGCACTATCCCGACCTTTTTAACAATCGATAGCCACAGCTATTGAATGAGTAGGCATATGTGCCAAAATGCTAAGGCTTGTTTTCTTTCAATTCATTCAACTCTTCAAGTGTCGCAGTTCTGACTACTAACTGGGAAGTCACATACTTCCTGGTTTGTGAGTCATCCTGGTCAGTCAGCAATTGATATATCGCGGGGCTTACATATATCTTCTTGTTAATAATCCATGCCTCATTGAGGCCGACCATTTGCGGACTGCTTGTTAAAATATAATCAGTCAAATTCATGAAAGTTTGGTCTGAGGACATTCTCCATTAAGTTCGATGAAAGCCGTGAATTAGTCAATAGTTATCATTTGGGTTGCGTGGCCTACCTCCAATTTGAACC
>DATHIE010000087.1:0-8102 GCA_035316905.1 Chryseolinea sp.
GCTGACTATCGATGGCAACCTGTTTCAGGCCAGTGTTGGAGCGGCCAACTTCAGCTTTACCACAAACGGAACTTCCTTTGCCAATCAGGCGGTGCCCTTGATCCCAGCTACGGATGCCAACCGTGCGACGATGATCCGCTCATCTATCTATGGAGGGAGTGTAACCTTGGCGATAGGAGCGATACCATCGGGATCCTACCAGGTTTGGTTGTATGTGTGGGAAGATAATTTTACCGAGACGTTTTCGATATCCCTTGAAGGTGCCGTAGTACAATCGAATATCATCAGCGGAAGTGCGGGAAGGTGGCAGAAGCTGGGTCCATACACGCGAGCGATCACTGACGGGACGATCAACATCGCGGCCAGCGGAGGGCATGCAAACCTTTCGGGTGTGGAGATCTGGAGTGTGGTGGCAGGAGGAGGCAACCAGTCGCCGGTAGTAGCCAATGCCATACCCGATCAGACGACGACCGAAGGAACGGCGTTTACTTATACGTTCCCGGCGAATACTTTTTCGGACCCCAATGCAGGCACAGTGTTTACCTATTCGGCCAGCCTGTCCACAGGCGCATTGCTCCCGGCGTGGCTAAGCTTCAATACTTCGACGCGCACCTTCAGCGGGACACCGGGCAGCACGGCAGTAGGTCCATTGAACGTTCGGGTTACTGCTTCCGATGGAGCAGGAGCTTCGGTGAACGATACATTTTTAATAACAGTAAATCCAGCGACACCGGTGACACCCCTGATCACGTGGGCAACACCCTCACCGATACCTGTCGGTACGGCGCTGAGTTCGGCACAGCTGAATGCGACAGCAACCCACAACGGCAGTCCGGTGGCAGGAACATTTGTGTACACACCCTCATCGGGTACGGTCTTACCATTAGGCAATGGTCAACAATTGTCGGTAGCTTTTACACCCAGTAACAATGTATTGTATACAACAGCAAACAAGACGGTGACCATCAATGTGGTGCCAGTTTCATTGGTAACCCCCCTGATTACGTGGGCGACCCCGGCATCGATAACGGTAGGAACTGCGCTTAGTGGAACACAACTAAATGCGACGGCCAGTTACAACGGTACCCCTGTAGCTGGAACATTCGTTTACACACCTCCATCAGGTACGGTCTTAGCATTAGGCAACGCACAACAATTGTCGGTAGCGTTCACGCCTAGCAATTCATTAACATACACATCGGCGAACGGCAGCGTTTTAATAAATGTCGTGTCAGCTCCCGCGAGGGTGTTCTATCGGGCGCTGAACTTGAACGGCGTAGCGTTGACTATCGACGGAAATCTATTTCAGGCGAGTGTAGGAGCGGCTAACTTCAGCTACACGACCAACGGTACAACGTTTGCCAACCAGGCTGTTCCGCTGATACCCACCACGGATGCAAACCGAGCTACGATGATTCGATCCTCTATTTATGGTGGAAGCGTCACTCTTGCAATAAGCGCAGTACCGGCTGGAAACTATGAAGTCTGGCTTTATGTGTGGGAAGACAATTTTGCGGAGACCTTTTCCATATCAGTTGAGGGTACACTTGCTCAAGCAAACATCAACAGCGGGAATGCAGGAGTCTGGCGAAAACTGGGACCTTATGCCAGGACGGTCAATGACGGAACAATCAACATCGCCGCCAATGGAGGACATGCTAACTTATCCGGCGTTGAAATCTGGCGCGTGAACCAGCAAGCCGGAGCAAGAATAGCTGAGGTAGAAGAAACCGAGCTCCTGGTGGAAGAAAGTAACACGGAAAGTTTGAAGCTGACTGCGTATCCTAATCCGTCTTCAGGTAAAGTAAATATTTCATTTATGGTCAGCGAGCCATCTCCCACTCAGTTGGCGATGTATGATCTCAGAGGTATCAGAATCCTCATGTTATATGAAGGAAGTATTCAGCCAGGAAAAAATGAAGAGATTGAAATTGAAGTTGATATTCCGGATGGAGTTTACGTATTGCAATTGGTGAATGGGCATCACGTAAAACACTTTAAATTAGGAATGGCACGTTAGCCTGGAAAAAGATCGATAATAAATTAGCTTTCACCGGATGGAATTGGGCCCTTGGAACAAAATGATACTAAGGGCCGCCAAGAATTTCGCAGGCTTTCATTCCTTTATGGAATATAGGCGCCATTGTTTGTACAAAAGCGTAGCCACAGGCTAAATATTCGCACGACTCTCAACCGTGTGCCCCGAAAATCTCAAATATTTATTCTTCTAAGAATACGATTGCGGGATAACTACTAAAGCCGGTATTTTTTATATTACGCATTGAATTATGTGTGACTAGCCTATTGGAGAAGTTAAATTTCGCATGAGAATTAATGCATTTTTTCTGTTCTTACAGAATCGATTTCAGATGAAAAGAACAGCTTTGGTTTTTTTTGCCTTGATAGGTTGCACCTCGCCAAAAGAGAAAATTCCCCCGCCGCTTATGGAAACCTCGACCGGTAAAATGGTCATTTATCAAATGATGACCCGCTTATTTGGAAACAAGGTTGCTGCCAACAAACCTTTTGGAAAAATTGAAGAAAACGGGGTGGGAAAATTTAATGACATCACTCCCCAGGCACTGCAGGGTATTAAGGATCTGGGTGTAACGCATGTGTGGTATACCGGCATTGTCGAACATGCACTACAAACGGATTACTCTTCTGCCGGAATTCCCTTGGATGACCCCGATGTGGTAAAGGGCAGGGCCGGATCACCTTATGCACTAAAAGATTACTACGACGTCAATCCAGACCTCGCAACAGATGTATCCAATAGAATGAAAGAATTCGACGACCTGGTCGACAGGACACACCGGGCTGGTCTCAACGTAATAATAGATTTTGTTCCCAACCACGTAGCAAGAGGGTATAAGTCGGATGCCAAACCTTCAGGAGTTGAAGACCTCGGCGCAAAGGATAATACGTCCCTTGCTTTTAGCGCTAACAACAATTTTTATTACATACCTGGACAATCATTCCGTCCGCCATCGTCCCAGTTAACCAATGGAAAAGATGGAACATTTCAGGAGGTTCCGGCAAAGGTCACAGGCAATGATCTTTTTTCCGCTACCCCGGGCGTCAATGATTGGTATGAAACGGTTAAGCTCAACTATGGAGTAGACATTCAGAACGGTCGACAGAAGCATTTTGATCCTATCCCGGATACATGGATAAAAATGAAAGACATACTCTTGTTCTGGGCTGGAAAAAAAGTTGATGGCTTTCGGTGTGATATGGCCGAGATGGTGCCTGTCGAATTTTGGGCGTGGGCTATTCCACAAGTTGTTTCTGTAAATAGTAACATCGTCTTCATCGCGGAGATATACAATCCGAAAGAATATCGCAATTACATCCAATCCGGCAAGTTCAACTATCTCTATGATAAAGTTCAGCTGTACGATACGCTACGGCTACTTGTTACCGGTCATAGAAATACAGACGATATTCACCCTGTTCAACAGAGTCTGTCGGGAATAAACGGCAACATGCTTCACTTTCTGGAAAATCATGACGAACAACGAATAGCCTCAAGATTTTTTGCGGGCGATCCATGGAAAGCAATACCCGCCATGGTGGTTAGCGCAACAATAGATCGTGGCCCTGTGATGATCTACTTCGGTCAGGAAGTAGGAGAACCGGGTGCGGGTAACGAAGGATTTCAGGGCGACGATGGACGAACCACGATCTATGATTATTGGGGCGTTCCGGAACATCAGAAGTGGGTGAGTGGTGGCAGCTTTTCCGGTGAGATGTTAAGCCTTGAGCAAAAACAGCTTCGTCAAACTTATTCCGATATCCTTACCCTTGCGGCAAAAAATCCCGCGATCAACAAGGGAGAGTACGTCGATCTCACCAGTTTCAATCAAAACGCTGGTAACTTTGATCAAAAAGTTCACGCCTACCTTCGTTATTCAGGCGACGATAGGTTGTTGATTGTGACGACCTATAATTCAGCAGACCAAATGATAAAAGTCCAAATCCCGAAAGAGCACGTTGCAGCCATGGGTCTTGATCCGTCGGGAAGCTACATCGCCAGGGACTTGTTGTTTCGGGAAGCTGAAGTGGGATTTAATAGTGATTTCCTGTTTGAGCTAAAATGTAAACCATTTAGTTCTTATATATTTAAAATAAAATAGCTGGATGAATACGTTCCTAAAGCGACCGAGGAAGTCATGGCTGTTCGCTTTAGTAGCCTCCCTTTCAGCGTGTTCGGTTGTGGAGAAAAGAACCCCTGCCTGGCCCCTTGGTGTCAAGTACGAAGTGTTCGTGCTGGCTTTTGCGGATGGAAACGGAGACGGAAAAGGTGATATCCTTGGCCTCATGTCTAAGCTTAATCACCTTGAAGATCTGGGCGTGAACGGCGTTTGGCTTATGCCTGTTATGAATTCGCCGTCGTATCACAAATACGATGTCACCGATTACAAGAGCATTCATCCTGATTACGGTACGATAGAAGACTTTAAGGAATTTGTAAAGGCTGCTCACAGTAAAGATATCAGAGTGATCGTGGATCTTGTGATAAACCATACCAGTAATCAGCATAGCTGGTTTCGAGAAGCTTCATCAGAGAAAACAAATCCATTCCGTAATTATTACGTCTGGGCGAAGAAAGATTCTATACGATCGCAGATATCGAAAAAGACATCTTCATTCGATTCCGACAACATAACTCAATGGCACGCTGTTAATGGAGATACTACTTCAGAACACTATTACGGATTTTTCTGGGGTGGTATGCCGGATCTTAACTTTGATAGTGAAAAGGTAATGCAGGAGTTCGTCGATATCAGTAAGTTCTGGCTTGAAGAAATGGATGTGGATGGGTTCCGGCTCGACGCAGCCGCGCATATTTTCCCCGGTGATAGGGCAGCTGACAATCATAGGTTCTGGAACAAGTTCAGGACGGAAATGCAAAAGATCAAACCAGACGTCTACCTCGTTGGTGAGGTCTGGCTGGGTGCGAAGGAAGTAGCACCGTATCTCGAGGGATTGCCCAGCCTTTTCAATTTCGATATGAGCTTTGCCATTACATCAGTGGTAAAAGCAGGGATGGACACAATTGGACTTATAAAGAAATATATAGAAATCACTGATTTTTACAAGTCAGTCAACCCAACCTATCTCGACGCGACATTCCTAACGAACCATGATCAGAACAGGATATTGAGTCAGTTAGGCGACCATGGCCAGAAAATGCGTGTAGCCGCCGGGATACTGCTGACGCTTCCAGGTACTCCTTACATTTATTATGGCGAAGAAATTGGAATGAAAGGTGTGAAACCTGATGAATACATCCGCGAACCTTTTCTCTGGGCCACAAGCAACGCCGATGCTAAACAAACCTCTTGGGAGCAGCCAAAGTACAGCAACGAACAGACCGTTCTGCCGCTTAGTGAACAAAAGAAAGATCATGGTTCCCTTTATAACTTTTACAGAGAGCTGATTAGAGTCCGTAACGGAAGCAAGGCACTTACGATGGGGGAGCTGGAGAAAACAAATTTTTCAATCGCGGAAGTTATAAGCTTCAAGCGGAAATATGAAAACGAAGAGTTGTTGGTACTTAACAATATATCAGATGTTGAAATAACGATTTCACTTAGCGACGAAAATGAAAAGTTTGATGAAGTGTTATACGATTCCAACAAAACAGCTACACTTGATGAAGGAGAATTAACGTTGCCCGCATATTCCACCGTGATATTGAAATAATAAAGCATGATAAAAGTTAAAGGAAAATCGCGCGTAGTCATTGAAAATGTCCAGCCACAGATCGATCAGGGTCTGTATCCTGCCAAGCGCACTGTCGGTGAACGAGTCGACGTTACGGCCGATATCTTCGGAGATGGTCATGATCACCTGCGCGCTCAGTTGCTTTACCGGAAACAAAATGATAATCGCTGGCAACTTGTGGAGATGAAACCAGGATACAATGACAACTGGTGGAGTTCATTTTATGTAAGTGAAAAAACAGTATACGTATTTACAATTCAGGCGTGGATAGACCATTTCGATACCTGGTACGATGGATTTAAAAAGAAAGCCCACGCCAATGTTGATGTTCATACAGAGATCAAGGAAGGAATACTTTTCCTAAAGCGCTTATCCAAGGAGAAAAATGAGAGACTGGCGTCAGCAGTCGTTGCGCTCGAAGGTGAATATTCGAAGGCAATATCATATGTACTTACGGATGACTTTGGAAAGCTCGTACACGATTTTCCTCTGGTCGAACATGAAACTCAATATGATAAAGTACTCGAAGTAGTTGTCGAGCATGAAAAAGCAAATTACTCGACATGGTATGAGTTGTTCCCGCGCTCAGCATCTTTAGAAGGAAAGCATGGTACATTTAAGGATGTGATAAAGCTATTGCCGCGGGTTGCGTCGATGGGTTTTGATGTGCTTTATCTGCCGCCGATCCATCCGATAGGTAAAGTAAACAGGAAAGGCAAAAACAATAACGTCAAGGCGGAACCCGGCGAACCAGGGTCTCCCTGGGCCATTGGAAGCGACGAGGGAGGTCACAAATCGGTACATGCTGACCTTGGTACCCTTGATGATTATAAGAAACTAATCTCGGAAGCAAAAAAACACGGGATCGATATTGCCCTTGACCTGGCTTTTCAATGTGCACCCGACCATCCTTATGTGAAGGAACATCCTGAATGGTTTAAGCAACGACCTGATGGCACCATTCAATACGCAGAAAACCCACCAAAGAAATATCAGGACATCTATCCTTTTAATTTCGAAACAGATCAATGGATGGATTTATGGGTAGAGCTAAAATCTGTCATCACTTTTTGGATCGACCAAGGTGTAAAGATTTTCAGGGTGGATAATCCGCACACTAAACCTATTTCATTCTGGCAATGGGTGATTGCTGAAGTGAACTCTGAATATTCTGATGTGATTTTTTTGGCGGAAGCGTTCACAAGACCGAAGGTGATGGCTTCATTAGCTAAAGTAGGCTTTACCCAATCTTATACGTATTTTACGTGGAGACTCCACAAGCAGGAAATAATCGACTATATGAACGAGCTCGTATACAGTCAGTCTCGAAATTATTTCCGCCCGAATTTCTGGCCGAATACACCTGACATTCTTCCCACTTTTATGCATCATCAGGGAGAGAATATTTTTATCCTGAGGTTTGCTCTTGCCGCAACGCTCGCTTCCAGCTATGGTATGTATGGTCCTGTGTACGAGTTTTATGACAACGTGCCGGTACCAGGGAAAGAAGAATATTATGATTCCGAAAAGTATGAAGTGAAGCGTCATGACTGGAAAAAGACAAACCGGATGACCGACATTATCACGCTTATTAATAAGGCCAGGAAGGAAAATCCGGCATTGCAATCAACATGGAACATCCAGTTTTGTCATATCGAGGATCACAACCTGCTGGCATTCCTCAAGGCGACGGACGACCTTTCCAATATTATCCTGGTGGTAGCTAACGTTGATCCTCACGCTAAGCATTCGGGATTTGTACAACTTCCAAAAGATCGTTTAAGGCTGGGAGATCACATAAACGTCAAGGTCAAGGACCTTCTCACGGAAGAACAATATACATGGACGCAGGAGTGGAACTACGTGGAACTGGATCCTTACAAGCTGCCCTTCCATTTGTTTAAAATCGAGCTTCACGAATCTTATATGTAAAGCCTATGGCAATCCCCTTAAAGAACAACGATCCGCTTTGGTTTAAAGATGCCATTTTCTATGAAGTTTCTGTGCGCGCTTTTTTCGACAGCAACGGAGACGGTATTGGGGATTTTCAGGGGCTCATTCAAAAACTCGATTATCTCGAAGACCTTGGCATCAATACTATCTGGCTGTTGCCCTTCTTTCCATCTCCGTTAAAAGATGACGGTTTTGACGTAATCGAACATTGTGATGTTCATCCGGATTATGGAACTCTCGCAGACTTTAAGCAGTTTCTGAAAGAATCCCACCGTAGGGGTATACGCGTCATTACGGAGCTTATTCTCAATCACACTTCTGATCAGCATCCATGGTTTAAGCGTTCGCGCAAAGCAAAGCCGGGCTCGCGTTACCGTGATTTATACGTTTGGAGCGATTCAACGGAGGAATATAAG
>DATHIE010000088.1:0-7546 GCA_035316905.1 Chryseolinea sp.
ATGAACAGGCAACTTGCAATACCGATGGAAAGTCCTCCGATATTGATGAGTGTCAGAACCTTGTTCTTCCAAAGAAACCTCAAGTAGACTTTAAGGCTTAACATAATCGAGTTTACCTGATGACGAACGGACTGTCAGAAAAGTTTCGACCTATCGCCTTTATTTTACCCATGCTGAACGTATCCTTTGTTCAACTCTAAACTTATTTTTAATATTGATAGACTCAACTAAGATACAGATCATGCCTAAAAAAGTTCTCATTCTCACAGGAGGTGGCGATTGCCCAGGTCTCAACGCAGTCATACGCGGAATTGCCAAACGTGCCCGACGAGAAAAAGACTGGGAGATCTATGGAAGCATCGAAGCGTTTAATGGCGTATTAAATGAACCCCAGAAAATAATTCCTCTGAAAAGGCAAACGACCGCCGGTATCCATGTGAGAGGTGGAACGATCTTAAAGACTACCAATAAAGATAACCCCATAAAGTTTCCGGAAAAACAGCCTGATGGCACCATTAAATTCGTCGACCGCTCCGACGAGCTGGTGAAAAAACTTAAGGATTTGAAGTTCGACGCTATTATCAACATCGGCGGCGATGGCTCCCAAAAGATTTCAAGCACTCTCTATAAAAAAGGATTGCCCATGATCGGAGTTCCAAAGACCATTGACAACGATCTCTGTGCCACGGATATGACCTTCGGCTTCCAAACGGCCGTGCAAATAGCCACTGACAGCTTCGATAGGCTTGTCACCACGGCTGAAAGTCACCATCGCACTATGATCATGGAGGTAATGGGCCGTGATGCGGGATGGATTGCACTGCACACGGCAATTGCGGGCGGTGCTGAAATCTGCCTTATTCCGGAAATACCCTATGATGTCAATAAGCTTGTTAAGCGTATAGCCCTACGATATAAAAAGGGAAAGGGATTTATCAATATTGTCATTGCGGAAGGAGCTAAACCAAAAGAAGGAACTGTTACGTCAATGGCAGGTGAAAAAGGTTCCGAACATGTCCGTCTCGGAGGAGTAGCCTATCAGCTGTCAAAACAATTAAAGGACGCCGGATGTACCGCCGAAATTCGCGAAACTGTGCTTGGCCACACTCAGCGCGGAGGTAGTCCCGTTGCCTTCGATCGTATATTGGCGACGTTATTCGGTGTAAAAGCATTTGAGCTTGTCCTCGAGAATAATTTCGGACGCATGGTGGCATTTAAAAACAATAGCATCACCTCCGTTACGCTCGACGAGGCGACAAAAGAATACAACATCGTAAACAAAGATTCCTATCTCGTTCAGGCCGCTAAGGGATTGGGGATTAGTTTCGGTGATTGAGAAGCCGTTATCCGTTAATCGTTATCCGTTAATCGTAGTTCTTTCAACATTGGGAGTTGGAAATTGGACATTCGACATTCAATCACATCAATTATGAATGATGAGGTTATTAAAGTCACGCTTCGTTTTCTGCGCTTAAACACACTCACGACTAACCGATGACGATTAACGGATAACAATTAACGGTCTTCAAAAATGACTCCTCGCCTCTCCACGTCTCGCATAGATTACGCCTTCCGCACTATCGATCCCGTATTCCTACGAACACCTCAGTTCATAAGCGAATCGCTTAGCGAGCTTTTTTCAAGCCGCGTGGTGTTGAAGGTTGAAACGCTTAACCCAATCCGATCCTTCAAAGGGCGAGGTGCTGATTTTCTGTTAGCGAACGCCGATAAGAACACGCCGATTATTTGTGCCAGCGCCGGTAACTTCGGTCAGGCGATGGCATATGCTTGTCGGAAGAGAAACGTACAACTGGCGGTCTATGCAAGTGTTCATGCGAATCCATTAAAGATAGAACGAATGAAGGCACTTGGCGCTGACGTGATACTCCACGGAAATGACTTCGATGCCGCAAAATTGGAAGCAAAGAATGTTGCAAAAGCATCGGGTACCAGATTCGTGGAAGATAGCCTTGACATCGAAACGCTTGAAGGCGCGGGAACGATTGGCCTTGAGCTGCTGGATTTTCCTGAACCCATTGACGTACTGCTTGTAGCCCTGGGAAACGGCGCCATGATCAATGGCATCGGAAGGATTTTCAAAGAACGAAGTCCACACACGAGAATAATCGCTGTACAGGCAGCAGGTGCACCTGCAATGATTGAGTCATGGCGAACGAACACATTGGTGACTCACAATACCGTCAACACGATCGCGGACGGAATAGCAGTTCGTATACCGGTGCCGGAAGCCTTGACTGACATGCAGGGCGTTGTTGACGATGCTATCCTAGTTAGCGAAACATCTATCGTGAACGCAATGAACCTTGTCCACCTTCATGCCGGATTGGTCTCAGAACCATCAGGTGCAGTTGGAATTGCCGCGTTAATGGAAAATATCAACCTATTCAAAGGAATTACGGTCGCTACAATTATATGCGGTGGAAATGTCGCTGAACAGCAATTAAAGGAATGGTGTGGGATTAATGGTTGATGGTTAATTGTTAATTGTCCCTCGTGGGTATTTATTCATGGTTGTTAGTGCAATCCTGACCTATGAAAACTCACTTGTATTTTTCTGCGTTTTTTGCGTGCATTCTTTTGCGCCTTTTGCGGTTAAAAGTCTGGGCACACCTTCGGACTTATCATAACACCGTCCTATGGAAAAGGTCAATTGCATTTCTCTGTGGAACTCTGCGTGCATCCCTCTGCGATTTCTCTGCGCTTAAAAAGTCCGGGTACGCATTTGGAACTGGCTACAGAACTTGCCTATGAAAAACGGACGCTCACGACTTGATGCATCTCACCATCATCAAATCGCTCTAATCAGCAAATCCACCAAGAATCACCCTTTCACGGCTTGCCAATAATAACGTTATAGCGCCACCACAATCGTTTTCTAAAAAATACCACGATTGCATTACGCTCGACTGTAGCCAGTTTCATAAATTCGTCCCCTATCTAAACAACCAGCTCGCTTATGAAAACTATTGATGACATTAATTTCAAAGGAAAACGTGCTTTGATACGTGTGGACTTTAATGTTCCCCTTGATAAATCTTTCAATGTTACAGATGATAACCGTATCCGCGCAACGATCCCCACTATCAATAAAATATTAAACGATGGCGGTAGCTGTATACTGATGTCTCACCTTGGCAGACCAAAAGAAGGTCCCGAAGAAAAGTTCTCATTAAAACACACCGTAAAGAAAACGGAGGAGCTGTTGGGCCGCCCCGTCAAGTTTGGTGGCGATTGTATCGGCGAGGAAGCCTTTAAGCTTTCGGGATCACTTAAGCCAGGTGACGTTCTATTACTTGAAAATCTTCGGTTTTATAAACAGGAAGAAAAAGGAGATGTTGGTTTTTCTGAGAAACTCTCCAAGCATGGAGATATTTATGTAAACGATGCTTTTGGTACTGCACATCGCGCGCATGCCTCCACAACAATCGTCGCTCAGTTCTTTAAGGACAAGTGCGCTGGTTACGTCATGGGAGCTGAACTTGAGAATGCTGACAAAGTAATAAAGAGAGCCGCAAAACCTTTCACCGCTATCATGGGTGGAGCTAAGATCAGCGATAAGCTACTGATCATTGAGAACCTTCTGGACAAAGTAAATAACCTCATCATCGGTGGAGGCATGGCTTACACCTTCTTTAAAGCACTAGGAGGAAATGTCGGGAAGTCGCTGGTGGAAGAAGATAAGCTGGACCTCGCCAAAGACCTTATCAAAAAAGCAAAAGAAAAGGGTGTCGAATTCCTCTTACCAATGGATTCGGTCATTGCCGATAAGTTTGCAGCCGATGCAAACACAAATATTGCAAACAACCATAGCATTCAGGATGGCTGGATGGGCCTTGATATCGGTCCTCAAGCTGTTGAGGTTTTCTCGAAAGCTATCAGCAATTCAAAAACAATTCTTTGGAACGGACCAATGGGCGTATTTGAAATGGAGAAATTTGCCGGAGGCACCAAGGCGATAGCACAGGCTGTGGTGGATGCAACAGGCAAAGGAGCATTTTCTTTGATTGGTGGTGGTGATTCTGCCGCGGCCGTTGCTCAAATGGGCTTCAGCGAAAAAGTAAGTTACGTCTCAACAGGAGGCGGAGCTTTGTTGGAATATTTTGAAGGCAAAGAACTGCCAGGCGTGAAGGCACTAGGTTAATCCCGAGAGAAAATATAAAACAAAAAGAGCGCTTCATTTTGAGCGCTCTTTTTTTTAATGACGTCGACTTTTTCAAAAAGCTTTCCGGATCCTTTCTGCCACTTCAGTCAATTCTTCTTTTGTGGGCTTAAGCTTTGGCCGCATGAAATTTAGATCTTCCGTTCTATTCATCGGAATAAGATGCACATGCGCATGGGGGACTTCCAGACCGATGACCTCCACGCCTATCCTCACACAGGGAACAGCTTTTTTGATAGCAATGGCAACTTTCTTCGAAAACACATTCATTCCAGCCAAAATATCATCATCAAGATCAAAGAGGTAGTCCACCTCCTTCTTGGAAACTACAAGTGTGTGTCCGATTGTCAAAGGATTGATATCGAGGAAAGCAATATAGCGTTCATCTTCGGCGACAATGTGACTGGGAATCTCCCGGTTGATTATTCTGGTGAATATTGATGCCATGAGATCTTGGAACGACTTGAGGATGTTTACAAAGTAATTTTTATCACTTCGAATTCCATTTCGCCTGCAGGTGTTTTAATAAGTGCCACGTCGCCGATCTTTTTGCCCAACAGTCCCTTTCCAATCGGTGACATCGTTGAAATCTTTCCTGCTTTTAGGTCAGCTTCTTCTTCAGATACAAGTGTGTAGGTGACCGAAGCACCGTTCTTTTTATTCTTAATCGTGACTTTCGAAAGGATGGAAACCTTTGAAGTATCTATTGTGCTTTCGTCCAGCAGCCTTGCACTGGAAACCAAATCTTCCAGCTGTGCGATCTTTGCTTCAAGGTGTCCTTGCGCGTCCTTTGCCGCATCGTATTCTGCGTTTTCGCTGAGATCACCCTTATCGCGAGCTTCCGCTATCTGGTGGGCTATCTCCGCCCGCCCCTTAGATTTGAGGTGACTAAGATCATTCTTCAACTTCTCCAGTCCTTCTTTAGTATAATATGAAATTTTCTTACTCATAGGACACTCAAAATTTCTCTTAGATTTTTAATACGACCAACCTGTATGATTTTGCTTCGACAGAGGTCAAAAAAAGAAACAACGGCCTCATTTCTGAGACCGTTGCCATACACAAATGTAATACATTATTAGCTCAATACAAGCGTCAAGTGCCAACTAACTCCGGTAGGTTGGTCTTGATTTGCTCCAGGATTTCGTCGTCAAACCTCGCCAAATAAAGGGTTTTCACCTTGGAAAGCTGTTCAACAGTTAGACCCTTCGCACCCCGCAGGTCTGCCTTATAAAGGCTGGCGTTTTCGAAGTCAGCACCCATCAGATAACAGTTCTGAAGATTTGCTTCCATCAAAAACGCATTGTTAAAGTTGGCCTTAATCAGGAACGCATTTTCAAAGTGCGCTTTTATCAGGAACGCATCCTTAAAATTTGCTCCGCTAGCATAAGCTCCTTTGAGGTTGGCCTGGTTCAGGTTTGAATTCTCAAAGTTTGTTTGATTCAAGCGGGCATTCTCAAGGTTTGATTCGATAAGGGATGATTGCGAAATGTTGGCCGAGTTTCCATTCGATCCGGCAAGATTCGCATAGTTAAGATTTGTTCGGGGAAGGTGACAATTTACAAGATTGATCTCGTGTATCTTGTGACGGTTTAGTCTTTTTATATTACCCACGGTACGGAATGCAGCTTCTTCTGACTCCCACAAACGGAAGTCATCAATTTCATCCTTGTAGGTACGGATCCTTCTGCGTATTTCACCGTTTTGATTCAGCCAGAAGATCAGGATACCGATAACGGCAATGTCAAAGATCATTCCGTGTGCTTCGGCAAGCACTTGTTGGATGAACGTATCGAACTCATGGATATAGTAGGGTAAGCTCAACCCGACGACAATAATCGAAACGAATAGTAGCACTAGCGTGGACGTTAGCAACGGCTTTTCGATAATCGAATTGAACAAGTCGCTTACCTTCTTTGCACGCTTTTGTAAAAAACTCATAGGGGGCTCCGGGAATGCTACTCGGAAATTAATTCATTTATAGAAATTACACCAATCGCAGCTGTTTGATTTTCTGTACCAAAGCTACATTTATTTTCACATGTGATTCATAAGTCCACCCTGCAATGTGGGGGGTGAATATTACATTAGACCTTTTAGCCAATAAACTGAACACTTGTCGCTGTTCGCTTGTGAGTTTGTCGAGTTTTTCATTTTCTAAAACATCGAGTACTGCACCGCGTACCACACCCTCTTCCAGCGAGCTGGCTAGGTCCGCCAAGGGAACAATTTCCCCTCGCGCAGTATTTATTAGGATGATCTTCTTCTTAAAGCGCCTTAAATATTCCGTATTCACCAGCGATCTTGTTTCGACCGTAAGGGGAATGTGAAGGCTCAGAATATCGGTCTCTTGATATACCCTCTCCATTTGAACTTCGGCACAAACCGAATCTGAAAATCCCCTTTTGTATTTATCATAGGCTAAAACATTACATTCAAAACCGGTAAGTCTTTTCGCAAATGCTTTACCCATGTTACCATATCCGATGATCGCAACGGTCTTGCCCATGAGCTCTTCTCCCCTGCTTCCCTCGCGGTTCCACGTATAGTTCCGCACTTCCGCATCTGCTTTCGGAAGCTTTCTCATTAAACTAAGAAGCGCTCCTATTGTATACTCTCCCACTGCATCGCGATTGCCTTCAGAAGCGTGCAGCACATGAATTCCCTTTTCTGCCAGGTAGTTCAAATCAATTATATCTAACCCGGCCCCCGCACGACCTACAAATCTCACGGTCGGATTGTCACCCAAAAGGTCGCGATCGATAAATGTTTTGCTTCGTACTATCAGACCCTGATACTGTCCGAGTACTTGTTTGAGTTGCTCCCGCGTTATTGACGGTTGATAATCCGGATCCCAGCCGATTTCACTCAGCATGGAAAACAGACTATCATGCATAATATCGATGATAAGGCATTTCGGACTTTCCATTAGAGCATCAGGTGTACCGTTAGAAAGTATACTGTCAATCCCAGCAGGTCATTGGTTGTGGTAATAAACGGGCCGGCCGCCAATGCTGGATTGAATCCAAAACGGTTAAGTATTAAGGGTGTAACTGTTCCAACGAAAGAAGCAAAAAGAATAACACTAAAAAGAGCTAACGATACAACCAAAGACAACCGGTATTCTCCAAACAGGACGACATTAGCAGTGAACACTAACAGCGAAAGCAGCAATCCGTTGAGAAGCGCCACAAAGAATACTTTTACCAATCGCTTCCATAAGCCTTCATCAACAAAGTCAGGATTCGCGAGACTTTGAACGATCAACGAGGAAGACTGTATTCCTACGTTCCCTCCTGTTGCCTGAATGAGAGGCGTAAAAAAAGCTATCGCGGTAACGCGGGCCAGCTCCGCTTCAAACAGACC
>DATHIE010000089.1:0-7091 GCA_035316905.1 Chryseolinea sp.
AAAGCGGAAGGCAAGCTAACTGAATTATTTGTCGAGCTGATCGGGCATTTGTGATCTAGTGCTATGTTAAGGTTGAAATGACGTTTGACTCAGACTATGAGCTTCTTCGGAGAAGGCTTTTGAAATTGGAAAAGAAAGACATTTTATCGCAGAGGGAATGCAAATGCATCAGCAGGACTCATTCGTGAGAAGCACAGGGAGACTCGTTTGCTTTGACTTGATAGTGCATCTGATGCGCGAGGAGGGCGCAGACAGCAGTTCTGATCGGCTGCAGTCGCGCAAGCTTGGTCATAGATAGTCAGAACCTTCCAAAAAAAAGAAAGTTCTGATACCCTAAATCCAAGCGAGGCGCGACTACGCCCCATGCGACCTGCGCTTTGCGGCCTTTGCGAATTAGGTACGTTTTCAAGATAAGATGAATGAACCGCCCTGTGCTTCGTCCGAGGAAGTCGCTGTGATGCATTAATAATCCTTTGCGTTAAAATGTATTTGTACTGGACTATAAACAACCGATGTCCAGCCTGCGTGAAAACATTCAATCTTATCCGTCAAAATAAACTTAACTTAACACTCGTTTTATTAGCGCACGTCACAATGTACACCAAGAATAACAGGGCACGACGAATGTTAGCGTTTCACGTAGTGATCGTAGTGCCTCCGTTGTGATCGTAGTGACCCAGCATTATAAAGCCCTTGACAAATCAGTGAGCACACACAAAGAACTGAAATCGACAGCAAGAATTTTTTGGGGTCAGTAAAGAAATTAGGAATTCTGGACGACTTAGCCGCTATTCGCTCTTAAGATTATCAACAGGATTTGCAAACGTGGCGCGTAATGTTTGTGAGCCTATTGTTATTCCGCCAAGCGCTATTAGAATTATCACTCCGAGTGAAATCATCGCGAAAGTCACATCCGTCCGGTAGGCCATAACTTCCAGCCATAAATTGTTGACAAGCCATGATGCAGGGACTCCGATAGCAATGGAGATCATCAACAGTTTCAAAAAACCTTTCGATAGCAGTACCACCAGCTGTCGATCACTGGATCCAAGAATTTTACGAATTGAGATTTCTTTCATTCTGGTTTCAGTTGTGTACGTTGCCATTCCTAATAGCCCCATGCACGAGATAACAATGGCAAGGGTAGCTATGAAACCGACTACCTCTACAATGTCGCTAAAGACTGTGTTGTAGAAAAACTTGATCTCTGCTTCAACTTCTTTAGCGTCGATCTTTAATGTGGGATTGACTGTCGCCCATGCCTTTTCGACGCTCTTTTTCGCCTCATCAAAACTTCCTGTGTACCTAACCTGCAACAAGGTTAACGCATCGGGCTGGTACAACAATGCGAGCGGTTCGATCTTGTTCATCAGTTGGCCATGATTGTAATCTTTTACGACACCAACTATAGTCAGTCTTAGCAAATCATGCTGACGAATGAGTTCTTCACCAATTGCTTCTGCAGGTGAAGAGAAATGAAATGCCTGAACAGCCTGTTCATTAATGACGACGCTATGACCATTGGTGGCTCCAGCATCCGCGGAAAAGAATTTCCCCGCAATGAGACCAACCTCAATGTTGTTGAGATAGTCCTCGTCAACGGAAAAGGTATTGATGTCGGTCCATTCCTTTTCATCGAGTTGTTTCTTGAATCCGTTGCCGTGTGTTGTGCCTGCTGCAGGAATGTGAGAAGCGCCAGAAACAAATTTGATGTTGCTATTTTTCAATAATTCTGTTTTCAAAACAGGTGCGGATGTTTCATTCAGCTGGATCATGATGTTTTCTTTCATGTTGAAACCATAATCCTTGTTGAGAAAGAGGTCTAACTGATTGTACATGATGATCACCGTCAGAATAAAAATCAGCGATAATGTGAACTGACCAACAAGTAGTGCCTTACGCAGGACTGTCTTTGACATGAGTTTTACATCGTTGATTCCTTTGAGGACTTTGACTGGTTGAAATCCGGACAATACAACCGACGGGAAGAATCCAGCCAACACACCAACCATGATGGCAAATACCAGAAAGATCCCGAATACCATGTAGTTTGCCTGAAGGTCCCAGCGAAATATCCGCGCAAAGTTCAAATGAAGCATAAATGGTTTCAGCACAAATATCAGGAGTCCGGCCAGGGCTAGTGCGCAGATTGCCACAACGACAGACTCAACCATGAATTGTGTGAAAATTTGCATACGCGCAGCACCGGTTGCTTTACGAACTCCGATCTCACGCGCCCGTGTCAGAGAACGCGCAATGGAGAGGTTGGTGAAGTTGAAGCACGATGTCAACATGATCACGCCTGCCAACCCAGCGAAGAAGTAAACGACAAACCATGGTAATGTTGGCCCGATGGCATTGTTGAGTACATGGGTTGGTGTAATGTCCATCAACGGCTGCAAGCTGAATTTCGCCTTGTAAGTTTCGGGATCTTCGACAGTCGCGATGTGCTTTTTATAAATTTCAAGAAGATAGGTCTCTATTTCTTCACGCGATTTTTCGGGCTCCGCTAGAATGTACGTCCAACCATTCCAGCAATTCGACCAATCATTCATTTCATTAGCAGACATGCCAACCCGCTGGAGGCTCTTTACAGTTGACATGCTTGCTAAACCTTCAAAGGCAATGTGTGATTTTTGTTCCGTCTCTTTTACCACACCTGTTACTGTGTACGTCCCGAGATTGCCAACTTTTATGGTCAGGCCTAAAGGGTTACTTTCCTTAAATAATTTTTTTGCGGCCTTTTTCGTGATCACTACCGAATATGGATTTATAAGCGCAGTATTCATATCTCCATATTCAAGCTCATATTCAAATAGAGAAAGCACTTCGGGATCAGCAAAGTATCCCGCGAGCGGAACATTTATGTTCTGGCCTTCTACCTCCATCCAATTGTTGCCAAACCCTCGTTTCAACCTGGCAACTTTTTCGATCCCCGTGTAATTTTCCAGTAGCTCGTCTCTCAATGGCATCGGTGAAGTTGAAGTAATGCTACTGCCTCCACGTTCCTCCCCTGTGTTAGTCACTCCTCGTGACGTTACCCGATAGATCCTGTCTTTCTTTGTGTTGAACCGGTCGTACATCATCTGGTCAGCAATCAACATGATTACGACCATGCTTATAGCAATACTAATTGCAAGACCGAATATGTTAATCGCGGAGAAAAACTTGTGCCGGACCAGATTGCGTACGGCGACGAGAATGTAATTACGGATCATAAGAGAGGTGCGTTAATGGATGGATCTTCTTACTTCTTCAATTCGCTTTTGACCAGGAAGTAGTACACAAGGAATCCCACAGACAGAGCCACTGACAAAAGTCCATATGGAAGCGGTGAATCAGAGCGAACTTCAAGATAGTCCATAAGGATCAACGCGATGCCGCCAGATAATGCCAGCAGACCCCACTTGAGTGACCCGTACCGTCCATCTGGACTTTGATGGGTCTTGAATATGGCCTGGGTGTCGTCGTTAACGAATCCTTTATCGATCATCTTCTTCTTAAGCATATAATCGGTAAGAACCTTTGTAAAGAAATACAAGGCAGCGCCAAAACTGCCCATGATAGAGATTGGCATTAAAACTTCATTGATGTTCATAACTTTTATCGATTTGATGCGTGAGACACGGATAGACGAGACAATGTTGCAGGATGTTTTTGTTTTTTTGCAGAGGGTATACAGAATAGGGTAGTATGCCCTGAGTGTTGTCTTATTGAGTGTTGAGTGTTTTTGAAGGGCCGCAACCTCTGATTAGAACACTCAACACTCCCACCTACACCCCGAGAACTCGGGGTGGGCAGCCAAGTATTTTCTGCTGGTTTTCCAACTACCCAGGTATCTTAAACACTCAACATTCAACAAAACAACACTCAACACTCAAGTATTTTCTGCAGCCTTTTTCCCACACCTAACCACCCAGGCACCCAACTACCCAGCTACCCAGTTAATTCCTAACTTTCTGCCCGTTACTGCAACATCCTTCAACAGACTCGTGTCTAACCCATCCAATGATCGACGATAGGGCACTGGTACATAAGATCCTGGAAGGAGATATTCAGGCCTTCAGGCATTTAATAAGCCAGCATGAACGGCTCGTCGTACACATGATTGGACGGCTGGTGAAAAGCCAGGAGGAGAAGGAAGAACTTTGCCAGGACGTGTTTCTGAAGGTCCACGAAAAGCTTGGAGAGTTTTCTTTTCAGTCAAGGCTGTCGACATGGATCGCAACGATAGCGTACAGACATGCGATAAATCATCTCAGAAAAAAGAAGATGTTTTTTTCTGAAATACCCGAAGAGAAGAATTTTACGTCGTCGTTTGTTGAGTTGGAGAACCCTGAGTCAGTTGTCACGGAAAAAGATATGGATGCGTTCATTTTCAAGTTGATTGATGAACTTCCACCTCAATATAAGGCAGTGCTGACGCTTTATCACATAGAAGATATGACCTATCCTGAAATCTGTGAAGTGTTGTCAATGCAAGAGGGGACCGTCAAAAATTATCTTTTCCGTGCACGCAATTTGTTGAAAGAAAAAGTAAAGAAGTATCTTGGCAAAGAAGAACTACTATGAATAACAACGAGGAGGACTTGCAAAGGAATATCGAGTCGGGCGTTGCCAACAATGCTGATGACCTGGATGTGAAAGCTTATGAAGAAGTTTTCGCCAGGCTGAGAAAAAAACCCAATGAACGTCTGTCAGTTGGTTTTGCTGATATAGTGATCGTTCGGATACAGCAAAGACAACAGCACAATGCATCACGGGATTTCATCTGGCTTGCTCTGGGTGTCTTCTTGTTGACCATCTCATTAATAGTGGCAACCGTGCTTTCGGGCTTTAAGCCCAGTTTTGCTTTTCTTAAAGGCATGTCTGCTTATGCCGGGGTACTTGCGTTCGGAATCGTTTTTATACTTCTACTGAATCGCCTCGAAAAGAAACTTCTAACAAAGTCAGACTAGTGTAGCAATAATTAATTATGCACTAAGCGTCGGCTTTGGTCACTTGATCTGGAGGCAGGTCACAACGTCCACTACGAACCACAAAGCACACAACGAATTTGTAACTCCACGTAGTGATCGTAGTGCCTCCTTTGTGATCGTCGTGACCCTGCATTTTTAGTTTAGCCGACAAAAGGCCGCCTTTTTTTAAGGCCATAAAATTCCACTAGGCTACATATCAATTATCCATTACCTTAATGGTTCACCTTGAGGTAAAGCAGATTGCCTATGAGAGTCTTGTCCGGATTCAAATTTGTGTTGTTTAATTTTTGCCTCGCCGTTTGTTGTTCTCCACAGGAAAATCAAATAACAAGAGGAGAGATACAATGGCCAGATAGCATACCCTGGTGGAAGGCGAACAACCTGCGAGTGATCCAAACCAACCTTCCCGCATATGAAGCAACGTTGAATGTAGATTCTCTTATTTCTGATCTGAAATATTTCTCGGCCAACACATTATTGATCAACGCCGGTGGAATCATGGCTTTTTATCCCACCAAATTGGAATTCCAGTATGTCAATCCTTATATGAAATCCAATATGCTCAAGGATGTGGTCGACAAGTGTCACGCCGCGGGTATACGGGTAATAGTTAGGTTTGATTTCAGCAGAGCCCATAAAAGTATTTTTGATAAACATCCCGATTGGTTTTACCTGTCACCTCAGGGAGAAAGAATCATCAACGATGACATGTACGTTGTTTCAATCAATGCACCGTACGAGCAGGAACAACTGTTTAACATTGTTGGTGAAGTAATCGAACAGTTTCCAATTGACGGAATATTTCTCAACATGCCAGGATATCAAACGCGAAATGCTTACGTGGGAAAATATCATGGTATAGATCAGAATGAGTATGAGAAGAAACGATTTGCAGAGTTTAGTCGTGGTCTTAAACTTCCTGTTGAAGAAAATCCTGACGATCCAGTCTTCAAAAAATATCAGGAGTTCAAAGAGTTTACCACAACGGATCTGATGGAACGCCTTCACAAATTGGTGAAAGGCAAGAATAAGGACATCGCCATATGTACATACTCTGAGAAGTTTGTGGATATTATCCGGCACGAGTCACAAACAAACAGCCTTCCATATTGGCCATACAATGCCTCAGATAATGTCAACAACACCGCTACCTCCTATCCCGATCATATTGTAAGCAATGCAAGCATTCAGCAAATTTCCTTTCAATCGCGATACAACGCCATAGAACCTGAAGAGATAGCCATCAGGCTGTACGAAAATATCGCTAATGGCTCAGGCCTGGATCTCAGTTTAATGGGAGATTTCCAGGAATACGAAGACGAAAGGAATTATGAAGCCATCAGGAAAATATACGCACACCATAAGAAGTATGAGCAATACTATGGACAGTATAAAACCACCGCTAAAGTGGCCGTCATTTCACCGGGAACCTGGGCCAGCGGAGAAGCTGGTCACGAGTATCGGGGAATACAGCTAATGTTAAAAGAAGCTCATATCCAGTATGATATTATTGAAGACAGCCAAATTGCAAATCGGGCAGATGCGTTAAAAGAATACAAAGTGGTTATCCTGCCGGGCATCTCGCGCCTGGATTCATCAGCAACTGAAGCCTTGAACACAATTCTTAAACAAGGGACCAATATTATTGCTACTAATACTTCGTTATCAGATAATCCAACGGCGCTTGCGCAATTCTTCGGAGCAAAAGCGATCCAACCTGTTCACGATGGTGCTGGCTTCTACCTTAATCCCGATAACAAGAAGCTCTTTACAAGATTCGAAAAACAGAGTCTTTTATTCTGGAAGTTCAACCTTGGACTCTATGATTTTTCCGCAGCGGATACAGCGTACCTTCCCATATTCACTCCCGGACGGCCAGGGCCACCCGAGATTATCGGTGGACATGAACCGACGGGACGTTACGCAATGGGCGTTAAAATCCATGGCGGTAACAAGGCGATTCTTTTGCCAATGAATCTTGGCAGGTTGTATTACATCCACGGCTATGAACAGCACAAAAATATATTGCTCGATGCATTGGAGTATGCTTTCCCTGAAGTGGATCAATTGATCCAAACAAATGCTCCTGCAAGGGTGGAAGTTATACTGCAA
>DATHIE010000090.1:0-4522 GCA_035316905.1 Chryseolinea sp.
AATTCATGGTTGGCTGGCGATAGCTGGCAGGGTGTAGCCGGAGGTATGCATTGTTTCGTTCTACTGAAACCTGACGTCTTGCCATCTAATGTAGACAAAGCATTTCCTGAGCTATCAAAAAAATATTACAATGAACGGGATGCAAGCGTATATCAATTTAAGCTGCAACATATTTCGGATATACATTTTAACCCCGAATTAGGAGGCTATTTAGCAAAGAAAAACCTGTGGGCGTTGTCCCTGATCGGCCTTTTTCTGATCATTACTGCCTGTGTGAATTTTATCAACCTGGCCACTGCTCAGGCGCTTGCTCGGTGTAAAGAGATTGGTGTCCGGAAAGTATTAGGTAGCCAGCGTAGTCAGCTCTTCTGGCAGTTTATAGCAGAGACAGCCTTGATCACGATGTTGGCTCTGATATTGGCTTTTAGTTTGGCTCAGTTGGCTCTGCCCTATGTGAACCAACTCTTCGATATTCAGCTTCGGATAGATATCTTCCAGGATGTTTACCTGATCACCTTCCTACCCATCCTGCTGGTGGTTGTGACCTTACTTTCCGGTTCCTATCCTGGTCTAATTCTGGCCGGCTTTCAGCCTGTTATGGCTTTGAAAGGTAAACTATCACAAAAACACGTAGGCGGTTTCTCATTGAGGAGGGGATTGGTTGTTACCCAGTTCGCAATTTCGCAGCTGCTTATTATCGGCACTATTGTGATCGCGAATCAGATGCGTTACTCCAGGCAGGCGGATCTGGGTTTCCAGAAAGACGCTATTGTGATGCTGCCCGTACCTGTAAGGGAGAAATCAGCGATAAGTACACTTAACACGGAGATCTCTCGGATAGCCGGGGTAGAAAAAGTAACCTTTTGCAGTCGTGCACCCGCGTCCCCGGACTGGGCGAGTGTGACCATGCGCTTCGATTCACGTACCGAAAATGAAGACTTTGATATCTCCGTTAAAGCTGCTAACGATCAGTACGTCTCCACCTTTGACTTGCAAGTCATAGCCGGGCGTAACTTGAAGCCTTCTGATACGGTCCGTGAATTTCTGCTCAATGAGACAGCGGTAAAAAAGCTTGGTGTGCGCTCTCCGCAGGATGTAATCGGAAAAAAACTGCGGATAGGACTCAACAATAGTGAAGGATTGATTGTTGGCGTGGTCAAGGATTTTCATAATAAGTCTTTCCACGAGACCATTGATCCGATTTGTATTACCACATCCAACCAATGGTATTCCAATTGTGCCGTAAAAATAAATCCCGCCAATCTGTCGTCTACCCTTGGGGTTATTGAAAAGATTTGGAAGGAAACTTTTCCTGACCACGTCTATGATTATGATTTCCTGGATGAACAGATTGCGCGATTTTATGAAATGGACAACATGATCCTTCGGGTTATCCAAGCCTTTGCCAGTATTGCCATTATCATTTGTTGTCTTGGCTTATATGGACTGGTATCGTTTATGGTAGTTCAGAAAACCAAGGAAGTGGGTGTGCGCAAAGTATTAGGTGCCAGCGTGAAGAACATCGCGTGGCTATTCGGCAAAGAATTTATTCGCCTATTGTTAATTGCTTTTGTGATAGCCGCGCCTTTTGCCTGGTGGGTAATGAACAATTGGCTCGAGACCTTTGCATTCCGGATTCACATCGGGGCCGGGATTTTTGCTTTGACTATTTTGATCACGTTTGGAGTAGCTGTGATTGCTGTTGGATATAAATCCATCTTAGCTGCATTGATGAACCCGGTGACTTCGTTACGGAGTGAATAGTAGGTGTAAATGAGATGGCTTTAAGAGTCCTTGTAAAAGTCTTAACTCCTGGCGTTGAGTGGTTCAGATACCATGCCTGGACAAGGTTAGTAATAAATGCTTGATTATGAAGGCAATAGCGACAACTAAACCAGGTTGCCGCTTTCTTAACGATCAACGGGGGCCTTCTCCTCGATACGCACTCAATATATTATGCCGCGTCGGCCACAAAGTCATTTTGGCGATGAAGGATGTTGATGTATTTTGCAGTGGATACAAGCGCCAGTCAGTTATTGGTGTAAATTGTAGACTTTCTAACCGCAGCAGGGCGCCATGGGGCAAGCCAAACAGGGTTTAAAACGCGGGATCACGCATGTGCCTCGACGCATGCCTTGGTAAACGCGGCGAGATCCGTGTAAGGATTTGTTTTCTTTGGCGATTTTTTAAGGATTTTATGGTTACAAACCTGCCATTTGACGTATTATTCAGCCGACGTACATTGATTTTTTTACGATTCGATTTCCGGATTAAAATTCAAGTGCAAGTTTTTGGATGTGGACAAACCACGTCGACAATTGCAAATAATTGAACTCCCAAAGCTTTACACGCCCACATGCACGCAAATGCACGTGGCAGAACGAACAGGTTTAGAAAAATTTTGGAAAAAGTATGAAGAATATCATTGAGGTATTAGAGCGCGCAAAACAACATCCCAAAAAAGCGTTTGCCGTACTAGACGACGGTGAGATTGTCACCTACGGTAATTTACTAGCCACCGTGGATAAGCTAAGTATAATTTTTCAGCGACTAAGCCTAAAGGAGGGAGACAAGATTGTATTGTCGACAAATGATAAAAGAGCTCTCGCTGAAATCACAACTGCTGCCTATAGGTTTGGACTTACGGTTATCCTAACCGATCCCAACGCCAAGGCCGATAGGATTCATTCCATTATCGCCTCGGCTCGCCCGGATGCGTTTTTCATTGACCAGGTCTTGACAACAGCCTGGCGGATGGAAGAAAAAAATATTGTGGAAATCAATAAAGAACCGGAAGAAAAAAAGAATGTTTTTAAATCCATCTTTTCGCGGAACAGCAAGGGAGGCGAAGACAAGACATCTGATCACACTTATCCTGCGTGTCTCAAGAGCCTGGAAAATATAACCCCCGTATACCCAAAATCCATTGATTCATCGTGCGTCGCTTATATGATGTACACTTCCGGGTCTACGTCTGATCCTAAAGGTGTGGTGATCTCTCATAAAAATTTGTTTTCGCACCTTGAAACCCTTACCAATGTCTACGGAATGGACAATGATGTAAAGATCCTCAACGTTTTGAATTTATATCACACGGACGGGATCAATCAAGGGCCTTTCTTAGCGCTTTATAACGGAGGCACCTGGGTGAGTCCGTTTAGGCTGGACACTTCCAGGTTGGATCTTATCTATAATGGTATCTATAAATATCAGATCACGCACTTATTCGTAGTACCTACGCTGCTTTCCTTCTTTGAAAAATACCATGAAGGTTTTGAAGATAGTTTCCAAACCCCGGATTTTAAGTTTGCCGTTTCAGTAGCTGCCCTTTTGGAAGAGCGACTGTGGCATTCTGTCTCCTCACTATTTAAGATTCAGATTGTTAACCTTTATGGTCTCACAGAAACGGTAACTGGCAGTGTCTATTGCGGACCTAGCGCGAATACCTTTAAGATAGGTACGGTGGGTAAACCGACTGACTGCAGTATTAAAATAATAGATGAAGAAGGAAAAGAAGTCAACAAAGGCGAAAAGGGAGAACTTCTATTAAAAGGCGATCACATCATGGTCGGGTACTTTAATAACCCTGAGGCTACAGCGAAAGTATTGATTGACGGGTGGCTCTACTCCGGTGATATCGCACGGCAGGATGAAGAGGGATTTGTCAAAATCGTTGGCAGGAAAAAGAGCATGATTAATTCCGGAGGATTCCGGGTTCAGCCAGAAGAGATAGAAGAGCTTCTTCTCAAAATGAAAGAAGTAGATGAATGTAAAGTAATTGGATTGTACGATCCAATCCTGACTGAAAAGATGATCGCCTGTATAAAACCGAAAGATAATGTCGTCCTGGATGAACTGATGCTTTATAAGTATTTGCGTGAAAACCTTGAACCGGAAAAAGTCCCTCAGGAGATGTGCTTCATCGATTCATTTCCCCGTGGAATAAGCGGAAAGGTCCAGGTAGAGGAGCTAAAAAAAATAGTGACACAAAGAAATGCTGCACCCATCGCCAAAAGCGAAGGAACTCTGGATACTATAATTAAAAATGCTGCCTCTATTTTCAAGGTTGACCATAAAGACATCAACGAACAAAGTTCTACCCGTACCGTTTCAGGATGGGATTCGCTGAATCATCTGGCCCTGATAACCAGGCTTGAACAAGTATTTGATATCAAGTTTTCGACATCTGATGCTATGGTCATGACCTCGATTAGTTCTATTAAAAATGTCATTAATAAAAAATTACCAAATGGCTGATGATGCTCCGGCACTAAAGGTATGGCCCTACCCTATCCTGGCCGCCTCTACAATGTTGGCTATATTTCTCTATTACACCTATTCCAGTTCCGGGCCCTATGCCCGGGTGGTGGGACAATCAAATAAGAATCTGGAAAAGGCATTGATCGACATTACCAGCGATACATCCGCTATGTCGATTGTTGTTGTCGGGTCTTCGTTAACGGAACACGCCTTTGCCGACGCCCGTGAAATAGAAGACAGTATTTTTCGCCATACGCAAAAA
>DATHIE010000091.1:0-3085 GCA_035316905.1 Chryseolinea sp.
TCAAGTATCAATAGACTACGGTCGTATACTCGTACCGTATAGTCTTCGCTGGCGGGCGAGTTGAACTCCCGCTCAAGATTCCTGAGCTGCGATGGCGAAAGATCATCGTCGAAGATCACGTTAGTTGCTTTCTCGGCATGAACAAACTCCTTGATCTCGCTGATCTTACCCTTGCCTACAAAGGTTCGGTTATCGGGGTGTGGAAGATTCTGGACAAATTTCCTGATCGTCTTGATGCCCGCCGTCTCAGCCAGAAATGCCAGCTCATCAAGATGCTCCTGCGTTATTTCTGCATGCTGACTACTGCCAATTGCAACTAAGACTGCTTTGTTATCCTGCTCTGTCATTTATGTGCTTATACAGCCAAACATAAACGATAAAATTTAGATTAAGTTTTCTGGGAGTGAAACTTTTGATATATCTTTGAATGATCTAAACCAGAGATTTTTTAAGGTAACTTGATAACTCGGCGGTAAGTCGAAGTCTAGGATCCGAAAATTCTCACAATCAGAGCCCCAGATCCGATGAGAATTGCGATAGTACTCAACACATCCTGGAACATTTATAATTTCAGGATGAATTTTGTACATGCCCTGCTTGAAAAGGGCTACGAAGTACATACCATTGCCCCCGAAGACGATTACACGCATCTTTTACGTGAAGCGGGGTGCATTCATCACAAAGTCAAGATGGATAGCCGTGGCGCCAATCCCATCAAGGATTCAGCGCTCGTACTCGAACTTTACATGATCTATCGTAAAGTAAGGCCAGATGTAATTCTTCACTACACTATCAAGCCTAATGTCTATGGGACATTGGCCGCTTCAATGTTGGGGATTCCCGTCGTAAATAATGTTTGTGGCTTGGGTACTGTGTTCCTGAAGGACAATATTGTCTCGCTTATCGCAATTACGTTGTATCGGATAAGCTTCAGGTTTGCAAGAAAAGTATTCTTCCAAAATCCTGAAGACCTCAAGTTATTCCTCAAGCGGAAACTTGTTCCATCCGCATCGGCGGATATAATCCCGGGTTCGGGTATTGATCTTAAGAAATTTACGCCAATGGCGTTCAGGCGAAATAATAAGTTCACTTTCCTGCTCATTTCGCGGCTCATTACCGACAAAGGCGTAATGGAATATGTTGAGGCCGTGAGAAAACTTCGGGCCGACGGAATGGATGCGAACTTCCAGGTGCTTGGCGCTATGGACCCTGAACACAAACGCGGTATAAAGAAGAAAGTAATTCAGGAGTGGATCAATTCGGGTGTTATTCAATACCTCGGAACTACAAACGATGTTCGGAGTTTTATCGATAAGGCGGATTGTGTGGTTTTGCCCTCCTATCGCGAAGGGACTCCACGAACACTTCTTGAAGCAGCTAGTTCAGCAAAACCAATTATAGCGACTGATGTACCAGGGTGCAATCATGTCGTTGAGGACAATTACAATGGTCTGTTGTGCAAAATAAAAGATGCCGGCGATCTGGCAGATAAGATGAGAATGATGGCCTCCTTTGAAGACGAAAAGTTAAAAGTCTTCGGTTTGAATGGGCGAACTAAAATGGAGCTCGAATACGACGAATCGATGGTTATAGATAAGTATCTTACTACGCTTGCAGATCTGAAAAAAGCGTCTTAGCGACCAATCTACGACATGGAAGTAAAAGAGACTGGATTTGATGGGCTGTTGGAAATAATGCCATCGATTTATACCGACAGTCGGGGCTGGTTCTTTGAGCTGTACAACGAAGATTCCTTCCGTAAGCACAATATCAACTACAGGTTTGTTCAACAAAATCATTCCTATTCCTTGAAAGGAGTGATCCGTGGTTTGCATTTTCAACTTCCACCCTATGCTCAGGCCAAGCTGGTAACAGTTACAAAAGGAAAAGTGTTGGATGTTGTCGTCGACATTCGACGCAACTCTAAGACGTTTAGTAAAGTATACTATTGTGTACTTGATTCCGAGAAACGAAACATGCTTATGGTGCCTGAGGGTTTTGCCCACGGATTCGCCGCTCTGGAAGACACTCTTTTCGCTTACAAATGCACTAGCACCTATAACCGCGAGGCTGAACGTGGTATTGTCTGGAATGATTCTGACCTCCGAATTGATTGGCAAACCGAAAAACCGATATTATCGCCCAAGGACTCAGCCCTGCCCACCCTGGCAGAGTTAATGAGAAAATCCTTAATTTTACAATAATGACTCAATTTTTGATACGTTGAAAAGATTACTTGCTGGCAAAACCAACAGACTTCTGGTTTTAATCCTAGTACTTTCGTCCTGCGCTTCCTACAAACAGAATATAATGTTTAAAGTGCCTGAAGGTTATGAGGTAAAACAGTTGGTGGAGCTGGCGGAAAGAAACTACGTGATTCAGAAAAATGATTATTTACAACTGGAGGTTTATACAAACAAGGGTGAACGTATCATCGACCCAGACCTTGAGCTTACAAAAGAACTGAATAATCAAAACGCCAACACAAAGGCCGAACCGGACTATCTGGTTGACATTAGTGGGAAGGCTAAGTTTCCAATGGTCGGTGAGATTAAATTAGAAGGCCTCACGATCCGGTTGGCTGAAGAACTTTTGCAAAAAGCCTATGAATCGTATTACAAGGATTCATTTGTAATACTCAAGTACATTAATAAACGTGTAATTGTGCTTGGTGCCCCCGGTGGCCAGGTCATACCGCTGGTCAATGAAAATGTTCACCTGGTTGAAGTTCTGGCTTTGGCAAAAGGCATCGACAATCTTGCAATGGCACAAAACATACGGGTCCTCAGAGGTGAGCAGGTACTTATTGCCGATCTCAGCACCATTGAGGGTTACATTAAGAACAATATCCTTATTGAACATGGGGACATCGTATATATCGAGCCCATACGCAGGCCGGTTAGTGAGGCATTCCGGGACTTCCTTCCAGTGCTTACAGTGCTAACCAGTTTGACTACGCTTATTGTCGTCATTGCAGGATTGTAACAAAGAGATGAACGAGACGCCCAGAAATATCAAAGTACAGCCCTTGCATGTTGAAGGTATCGACTTCAACAAACTGAGGATTGTCGGGAGAGCCAACTGG
>DATHIE010000092.1:0-4534 GCA_035316905.1 Chryseolinea sp.
GCTGCGAATTTCGTAATGAAGGGATTTATCGTGAACAATTTCCTCCGTGTTAAGAAACACGGCGTCGATGGACGCATTTTTTGCGCCGCCAATATCCGTGATCAGATTATCACCCACCATAACGGCCTCAATATTTGTTACGCCGTTCAACTGCAGTGCGCAATCAAAAATTTCCCGTGACGGTTTTTTGAATCCTGCCTTCTGCGAAGTGATTACATGATCGAAATAAGGGTGCAGGCCAGCCGCCGTCAATTTCCGATGTTGTATCTCTTCGAATCCGTTCGTGATAACCGCCAAACGATAATGTTGTTTCAGGTAATTCAATACATCTGACGCATGCGGCATAAGTCTGCCTTTGCGCGGACAGATGTCCAGGTAATCGCGTGAAAGGTCATCGCTGAGTTTTAACTCATAGGCATTGAACGGTTCGAGTATTTGTTTGAACCTTTCCCTGCGAATGACGTCGCTATCAATCAATCCATTATCATATAGATTCCAAAGTTCGATGTTGACTTTTTTGAACCGTTTAAGAAAATCCTCATACAACGGAACACCTTTTGCCTGGAGATTGTATCCTTCATACAGCTCAAAAAGTGTTTCGGCTGAATTAGTTTCGTAATCCCACAACGTATGATCGAGATCAAAAAAGATACACTTGTAGTTCTTACCATTCAACGTTCCTTCACGTCCGACATCATTATGCATTCCCTTCATCAGTTAACTTTTTGCCATTCCTGGATCTGCAGTTTGTTGACAGCCAACTCCCGATTCGTAAACAACGTCTGGTACGTTTGCTGGTCATGTTGTAGTTGTTGGTCTTTGCGCAGGAACTGGAAGACCTGTTTTATGATATCTTCAACACTATCCTTTATCTGATAAAATACCCAGTGATTGTACCGGCGGGAGTTGAGGATTCCGGAATTCTTAAGGTAAATAAGGTGACGCGATGTTTTCGCCTGCGTAAAATCCAGGATCTTTTCGAGGTCCGTGATGCACATCTCGCCATTCAACACAATTAGACTGAGGATTCGCAGCCGGGATTCATCCGCGCAGGCCTTAAAAATCTGCGATCCCAGCGTTAAATTGAAGTTTTTTAGCCGCATCAGGCACTATTTATGTTACCGCCAAAGGTATGGAAATTAGGCTGGTAAAAGCCGTATCTTTATATTTGAAACTTTTAGTTGAACGTCTGCATCTGGAGTTGAGCATGAAAAAAGTGTATGTACTGGCGATTACGGCAATACTGGTCTGTAGCGGCCTGAATAGCGTTTTCGCCCAGCAAAAGAAGCGAGTGATCCAGCTTTCCGGGGTGATCCTGGAAGAAGATTCTGTCTCTGGACGACCCATTCCCGGTGTTCATGTCTACGTTCCGAAAGCCGGCCGGGGCACTACTTCCAATGGCATGGGATTTTTCTCCATGCCCGTTCTGGTAAACGACGAAATCATAATTAGTGCCGTCGGTTATAACCGCCAAAATTTCACTGTTCCTGCCAGCTCCAAAGAATATGAGACCATCGTAGTAACACTGACGCAGGACACAACCTTCCTGCCTGAAGTAACGATCATGTCGTTCCCAACGGAAGAAGTTTTTAAACAGGCCGTGCTTGCCCTCAACGTTCCAATGGACAACGGTGTCGACGGACGGAACTTTCAAGAAGAGCTGATGGCACTGATGCTTAAGACCACTCCGATGGATGGTTATTCCAACCAGCGTTATTATCTGGACCAATGGGCTCAATCCGCAAACAATAGATTCCAACCCGTTACTAATCCATTCCTGAATCCATTTAACTGGGCCAAATTCTTCACCCAGCTGAAGAAGGACAAGAAGAAGAAGTAACGCCGATCGTTACGCACCATTCCTTTTTTTTCCTCTCTACGCTTTCGCTAAGTACTAAGCGTCCGTTAAACGTTAATCGTTAATCGTGAGTGTGGGAGTGAGTGTGTCAATTGCCCCGCGGAAAAAATAATTGTTAATAGTTAGTTGTTAATGGTTGTACACATCTACAAAATTTCCCTTTCCGTCTTCAGATCAAGTGTTTCGATCTCATTTCCATCAGAGATTTCATTCAATAGAATACTTTTACCACTAGGCAATCCTCAGCCTTTTAAGTTTGGTAGTTTGGATTACGGACAGCACTTGGGTAAAAATCTCTTAGGGAGCCATCACCCTTAATTGATTATTGCCCGGTGATGTCCGCCCAAATTTTAGGGTGTTGGTATTGTGTGTGATTAGGCTTTTCAATGGAAGGGAGTGCGTATTTCAAAGGACGTGCCCAGACTTTTTTAACCGCAGAGGGCGCAAAAGAATGCACGCAGAGAACCGCAGAAGAAAGGCAACTTTCGATGGACGGGCGCTGTATTTTTCAGCGGCCCTCTGCGTGGGCTCGCTCTGTGTACTCTGCGATAAAAAATTACTCACGCACTTATAACATACACATCAACTATTACCGCACAAACGCGCCAATCATTCTACTCTGCAGGGGTAAAAAAACACCTTACCCCAAACTCTTGGGATCAATGAACCGATACAGATTCTCTTTATAGTGTTCACTAATCGGAACATGAACGTTGTTGATGCTGATCTTTCCTTTTCGAATGGATATTATCTTTTCAATTGCAATGATGAACGACTTATGAACACGTACAAATCTGTCGGCGGGAAGTTTTTCCTCGACAGATTTCATGCTCAGACGTGTGATGATGGGACGTGTCGCGTTCATAATGAAGATCTTGATGTAATCCTTCAAGCCTTCAATGTAGATAATGTCTCGAACGTTTATCTTAACAAGATTATATTCGGAATTCACAAAAAGATATTCACTCGACGGGGTGGACGGCACAGTGTTCTTTAAGGTGAACAACTCATGAGCTTTATTTGCAGCTTTTAAAAATCGGTCGAATGAAACCGGCTTTAATAAATAGTCAACTACATCAAGATTAAATCCCTGGAGGGCAAATTGTTCGTAAGCTGTTATGAAGATGGCAAGTGGCGGATTGGTAATACTTTGTAAAAATTGAACTCCGCTTATGCCCGGCATCTGAATGTCAAGGAACATCAGGTCGATGTTTTCTTTCATCACGGCTTCATGAGCTTCAAATGCATTCTTGCAGCGCTTCACTAGCGTTAGAAAAGGGACCTTGCGAATATTGTCTTCGAGCAGATCCAATGCCAGCGACTCGTCATCAACAGCAATACACCTCATCATTTCAGTATCAGTTTTAGTTCTACGTTAAACCATTGATCTCCTTCATATATCTTCAGCTCATGTAAGTCCTTATAAAGAAGATCCAACCTCCTTCTTACGTTCTGGACACCTATGCCGGAGCTCACATCCTTTGTTTCAACGCCGCCGGCACTGAATTTATTCTTCACAGAGAAATTTAGAGTACTATTATCCAGGGAGAGCCTGATGACAATCCTGGGATCTGTTATGAGACCCATCCCGTGCTTAAATGAATTTTCCACAAACGGGATGAGCAACATCGGTTCGATAGGAAGATCGCTGTTCTTCACGTTGGTTTGGAAGTCGACGGTAACATCGTTGCCAAACCTGAGCTTCTGCAGATCGATGTAGCTTTTAAGGTATTCGATCTCTTTATCCAGCGTTACTCTTCTTTCGCCGCTTTCATAAAGCATATAACGCATCAGTTGCGATAGTTGTATGATCACCGACTCCAACTGGTCTGACTTTTTTCGAGCCAGAGATGCCAGGTTGTTGAGTACATTAAACATGAAGTGAGGGCTAACCTGTGAACGCAACAAAGAGAGTTCGGATTTCAACGTTTCATTTTCCCGCTCCTTTCTCTCGCGTTCGAATTGCACCCTATCACTTGTAAACTTCAACGCTGTACTTAACCCAAATACGAGTAGGAAATTCAGTGAGGTAAAATAAAACGGCCTGGGGCGGTATGCGTAGGACGACAATATTTGGTTGATAACCTCGCTTGCAAATGCAACGAAGACAAAACATAGAACAATAGATGCCAGATAATACAACCAGCTCTTTTTTGTCAACACCCTCGGAATGAGCACGTACATGTTGAGATAAAAGAAACCGATAAGCAAGACGTTAAATAAAATCGAGTGTAGCCGCATCGCGTTGAGGTCAAACTCGGAAGGCTGTGGCATTTGCATTTCGGGATTTGGCGCCGGCCTGAAATCGTGCTGCATGGGCGGTCTTCCTCCAGCGCGCGGTCCGAAAAACATGAAAGGCAGGGATATGAAGGTCACCCATCCAACGATGTGCAGCGAAACGATCAAAAGGCGGTTGACGGTCAGATTCTTAAGATCTATAAAGTTTGCCTTCATGCGGCCAAAATAACAATTTAAAGGGCGTGATGTAATTAGTCGACGTCGTCCGTTTAGTACTACCGAACTAAAATTCCAACTCATAGCTCGTCAAAGGTACGAACATGAGGTTTTTAGAGGCGCCATGAAAAAAGAGTATATGAGATGGAGAGGTTTGTAGACAATCGGGAGGAAAACGGAGATACCCCTAAATCCCCAACAATCAACAATCAACAATCAACA
>DATHIE010000093.1:0-3461 GCA_035316905.1 Chryseolinea sp.
CCTCTATCGGCAGGCTTGCACATGAGATACAACGCGTGCAGTTTGAAAACCTAAGGGACGGAGACTTTTATTACTTCGAACGCGATCCCTACCTACCGCTGGACGTTCGCAATTCCGTAAGGGAAACAAGACTCTCGGATATAATAAAGAGGAATACCGCAATAACCAACCTGCAGGCTAACATGTTTTTTGTAAGGGCATGTCCCGGCTTCTCTCCTACACCTACTGATGAGGAAGAAGAGGAAATTGCAGGTAGGTCGGTTCAAACAGCGGAGCCTCTTGGCTTAACGGTTGCCGACCCAACAATCTTTCCGAATCCGTCGTATAATACCGTCACCGTGGTGGTACACAATTCAGGTGAAGCTGGAATGATCCAATTATTCTCCGGAAGAGATGGATCGCTGGTGAAAACCGTACCCACCAACGCTAATGACACGGAGATCAGAATTGATCTCAGCGACCTTCCGAAGGGTGTCTACACCGTTAATATTAAGAATGGAGAAACAACAAAATTTATTAAACTGGTGAAACTGTAGAATGTTAGGCACCCCTATTGGGGAAATTATAGCGATGTACGATAACAATGCCACGAAAGAAGGACGGAGAATGTATGAATATTTTCGACCCTACTTTCGTGGCTTGTCTACCTGAACACTCCCGGGCAATTTTCAAAAAGTATTCCACTCAGGGATTAGGATCCGGCTGTTACTTGGCCGCTGTGTTCTTTAGGAGCAAACCGACAGCATTTGAGTGCTGATATCTCGGGTGTTTTTCTTGGCACCGGGCCTGAATTACTACTTCCGATGCAGGTATTTTTTGTCATGCAGGTTTTGTATCGATCCTTCCCCTTTACCCTATACCTCATTCTTTCATACTTTTGTGTTGCGGGTTATTATTTATTACAGCGTGTCCAAAATAAAAAAACGTCTTCTCCAGTTAGCGGCAGACTTCGAAAAGAACTTCGATGAACTGGCTTATGAATTCAGAAAACGGCTGAATGCGGATGACCCCTTGCAAATCATCACTTACCGTTCCTATGGAACTGCAGATCAACTGTACGTGAAGGGTCGTGTGCTCAAGGATAAGGGTATTCTCAAGCCAACGGACAAAGATACTGTCCTGAAGAATTTGATCAGTATGTACAAACGCTTCACCACCGACGAAGTGCCTAATGCTCGGCTGAGAATTAATTTTCGGAATCGACAACATTTTGCTGTGACGGATGATGAGGGCTATTTTACGCTGAAGTTAAATTCAGAAGGCAGTTTCAAACAAGACGACTTGTGGCATGAGATCGAGGTGGAATTGGTTGACGCTCCTTACGCGTTCACAAAAAACATCAAAAGTACAGTGAACATCCTTGTTCCTCCCCCCGATTCAGAGTACGGGATCATCAGCGATATCGATGATACCATCGTTAAGACATCTGCAACAGATCTTTTTGCCATGGCCCGGATCACGTTTTTGAACAATGCACTCAGCCGGCTACCATTTGCAGGTGTTACGGAATTTTACAGATCGCTCCAGCTCGGAAGGAACGGCAAGCGTAATAATCCATTCTTTTATGTTTCCAGCAGCCCCTGGAATCTGTATGATCTTCTCATTGATTTTCTTGATCTTAATAATATTCCCGAAGGACCTTTGTTGCTTCGCGACTATGGCTTAGACGAAAAACCCGAAGACGACAATCACTCCAGTCACAAAATCAAAGAGATCACTAATATCTTATCTGCTTACCCGGATCTAAAGTTTGTATTGATTGGCGATTCCGGGCAAGAAGACCCAGCGATCTATAGCGAGATTGTTGGACTTTTTCCAAACCGGATACTGGCAATTTACATTCGGGATGTTCAGTTGCCTGAAAGAGAGAGAGTCGCGTTCAATGTGGCGAAAGGATTATCTAAAAGTAAAGTGGAAATGGTGATCGTAGATAACACCGTTGAGGCAGCCGAACATGCCTCAAGAATTGGATTGATCAATTGGGAATCCATTCCTGAAATTGAAAAAGATAAGAACAAGGACAAGGGAAAAGCTCCCGGCAAGCAAAAAATTTGACGCTGTTATATCCCTCTTTTGAGGACTCCTAAGAAAGCTTTCCAGGGGCCTACAGCCTCATGGTACTGCTTTGCAAGTACCCGCGAGATCTGATTGATGTGGTCCAGGTCGTGAACAGTCCATGTGGACAACAACTGCGACAAAGTCACTTCACCAAATTCGGGATGTATTCCTTTTCTTGAAAGCGTTTTTTCATTCAATTCGATGGATGAAAGTTCTTTTAGAGAATTCTTACGTACTGCAGCAAATTTCGTCAACAACTCCCGAATGGTTCTGTCATTGTAAAGATCGAATTGAGCCTGGCGATTAAATGGTTCAAACCGGTTATCGACATCGGAAAGTATCTTTCTTGCCCTGGCTATCCAGTTCGTTTCGTCTCCATAAATTAAATGGCCTACGACGGTATGAGGACTCCATGTATTTTCTCCTTCGTTGCTATACAGCCAATCATCGGATAGGTCACTCAGCAACTGTTCCAAAACTGCTGGAGTAGACGAAAGAATTTCAAGCGAGCGGTTAAGATTGAATTCCATAAACTTTTTTACTAGGGTTATTTGATGCGCAAATTAGCGTGTTTAGACTCCTATGTAAAATGAATTATTTGAATCATCAAAATGAAATAATTTCATAGCTATCCCTATTTCCTTATCTCCTTATCTCCCTGTCTCCCTATCTCCTCACTTCACATTTATCCCATTCACATAATTGGGCTTGCCTCCTTTCAAAGATTACGCTAGCTTCATAAGAAACTGGAAAAGTTATGGAACTGCTGGTCAACAATAAAAAGCACAACGTCGCTGCGAAGGAAAATGAGACCCTGTTGAACGTACTGCGTGAGCAACTTCAGCTCACTGGGAGCAAATACGGTTGTGGCGAAGGCGCGTGCGGTGCCTGTACAGTAATAGTTGATGGAACGGCAACTCGTTCGTGCATTACAAAGGCATCATCGGTTGTGGGGAAAAAAATCATCACGATTGAAGGATTGGCTAAGGACGATCGGCTTCACCCAATGCAGCAATCCTGCCTGGATGTCGACGTCTTTCAATGTAGCTACTGCGCTTCAGGCATGATCATGTCGGCCGCGGGCCTGTTAGGAAAAAAATCGAACCCAACAGAAGACGAGATCATACAGTCAATGCAGGGAAATATCTGTCGATGTGGAACGTATGTTCGTATAGTTAAAGCAATTCAGCAGGCAGCAAAAATGTAGCGTATGAAAGCAATTAAGCAAACGGACAAAGAAGCATTGGCGCCAGAACAATATGAGCTCATTACGCCATTAGAGTATACTTTTCAATTGAACCGGCGAGCTTTTCTTCAGTCGATGGGGAGCGGACTTGCTGTGATGTTTACCTTTGGCGATGCGCTTGGCGGTGTTTTAAAAGGAGATCTGAAAGATAGTGAGG
>DATHIE010000094.1:0-2017 GCA_035316905.1 Chryseolinea sp.
TCCATTGCAGGCCAATTCGTTGTTAATGGCTTTTGTGGCTTCGGAAAAGTCGCTCATCAATGTTTAACTCCTGGATGTGGTAAAAAACTTTAAGGTCAGCTATTGGGTGGAAGTGGAGGAGGAGCGGCACCAAACAAGGACGATAACTCTGTTACATCATTAGCCTTTGTCCATGCAGCCATTCCCTGTTTCCAAACCAATGTATCGCGACTCACTGAACCCTGCTGTACTAATTGTTGAATTACCTGAAGGCTATGCGGGCCCTGCTGCTGTCCGTTAATGGCTACGAAAAAAGTGTTACCAGGCAAAGGGGGCGGTGTTTGACCACCTTGATTTTGTTGATTGAACATCTGACCCATTTGATTGGCCATCGCAAAACCCATTCCCATGCCTATACCTTCACTCGCGTTACCTCCCGGATTTTTTGCTGCTGCTTCCATAGCGTTCGCTGCCTGATATTGAGCGTATTGGCTGAGGTTGCCGAGTATTCCCATGCTGCTTCGCTTGTCGAGCGCTTGTTCTACTTCCGGAGGTAACGAAATATTTTCAACGAGAAACTTCGTGACCTCGAGTCCGTATTCTCCAAACTCGGGATTGATCTTAGCGGAAATGAATTTTGAGAGCTCATCATAATTCGCAGCAAGATCAAGAATGGGTATTTTACTTTCAGCAACAGCATCGGTAAAGCGGGTTACGATCATGTTTCGTAATTGTTCCGATACTTCTTCAGCTGTAAAATGCGCCTGTGTTCCGGCAATCTCTTTGATAAACTTGGCAGCGTCGGCAACCTTGATGGCAAACGTTCCGAATGCCCGCAACCTTATGGGACCGAATTCAGCATCGCGCAACATAATGGGATTCTTGGTTCCCCATTTTTGGTCCGTGAAGTTTTTGGTGTTGACGAAGTAAACTTCAACCTTGAACGGACTGTTGAAGCCGTACTTCCATCCCCTGATGGTAGTGAGCACAGGCATGTTCTTAGTCGTGAGCTCAACGCGACCCGGCTGGAACACATCAGCTATTTTTCCTTCACTCACAAAGACCCCTACCTGACTTTCCCGTACTGTCAGTTGTGCCCCGTTTTTAATTTCATTTTGAAACCTTGGAAAACGCCATACCATCGTGTTGTTGCTGTCGTCCGTCCATTCAATAATGTCGATCAGTTCATTCTTGATCCTGTCCCAGAGTGCCATAGCAGAGGGTTTTTAGTTGATTGAGAGTGGAAGATAGCAAGAATAGGAATTTCATGCCCGGAATAGTCAACAAATTCAACGTCAGGCTGATTTTACTTTCCTCCTGGCCATAACTTTAACCATTGTTCACTTCCGATTACTACCCATCAAAAGCTTCCCTATAATAATGGTCGTATGGATTTACTTTCAATAAACAACCTATTCCTCAATGAAAACATCTATTGCCATACTCGCTGCCATGTGCTTAAACTTATTCAACGTTGCAGCGCAAAGCAGCAAGGTTCAGGATAATTTATCCATGACAAGCAAGATCCTGAAAGGTGAACGTAAATATGCCATCTATCTGCCACCGGGATACGAGGGCTCTACCAGAAGTTACCCGGTTCTTTATTTGTTGCACGGCGGTGGTGATGATCAGACCGGATGGGTTCAGTTTGGTGAAGTTCAGCACATCACAGACGAAGCGATCGCTGACGGAATAGCCACTCCAATGATCATCGTAATGCCGGATGCAAATACGGGAACGCGAGGTTATGTGAATACTGCAAATGGTGAGTGGAAGTATGAGGATTTCTTTTTTCAGGAGTTCATGCCGTTCATTGAAAAGACATACAGGATAAAAACTGAAAAACGTTTTCGCGCTGTTGCCGGACTTTCAATGGGAGGAGGCGGTAGTTTCTATTATGCGCTGCATCATCCGGAATTGTTTTCAGCAGCTTGTCCTTTAAGTGCCAGTCCCGGTCCGTTAAACATGGACGACGCGAAGAAGTGGATGGAGCGAACCAATCAAAAAGCTACGGATGCCCAGTTAGAAACATGGTATA
>DATHIE010000095.1:0-12798 GCA_035316905.1 Chryseolinea sp.
GTGAAGTCCAGTCGGCACGGGGCTTGTCTTTGATCCACGGCGCCGGACCATAGTGGTGATCCCATCCCATAATATGATGAAGCCCCAGAGGCGTCATGTAGTTCACGGTGGTCTCGCGCGACTCCATCATGATGCGGGTCAGCGTTTGGACTACTTCCTTCTGATTGGAATATGTCATCTTGATCCATTCCGCCGCGATGGCATCGGCCGTGAGATCCGGATCCCAGGCAAGACGTGCAAATGAGTACCAGTTTGCCTGTGCGATAGGATGGCCACACCAGTTTCGGTCATTTCCGATGTTTGCAACGCCAGCCATACCCGAAATTCTGTGATCTTCAAGCGACCCATCTATAACTTCTGATACAAATGATCCCTTGCCTTTTGAAAAGGTATCCGAATCGAGGCACTCCTTAAAAAGCGGGGCGAGGTAAACCAAATGTGTCGCATAACCGAGGTACTCCTGGGTAAGCTGGAATTCCATCATCAATGGAGTTGAGGGCATTGCGCCAAACAAGGGATGGAACGGTTCACGCGGTTGAAAATCAATCGGACCGTTCTTTACCTGTACCAATACATTGGCGTTGAATTTGCCATCCAGTGGTTTGAACTCGTTGTACGCTTGTTTTGCCCGGTCTTCCGGCACCTTGTTATCATATACAAATGCTCTCCACATGACGATACCACCGTAGGGTGCAAGGGCTGCTGCCAGCATATTAGCGCCATCTGCATGAGTTCTGTTATAATTTTGTGGTCCAGGCTGACCTTCGGAATTCGCTTTAACCACGAAGCCACCGAAGTCAGGAATGTATTTGTAGATCTCTTCGATCTTGTTCTTCCACCACTGCCTTACTTCATCATTAAGTGGATCTGCCGTCTGGAGTTTGCCTATGTCAACTGGCGCACTGAAGCGCGCGGTCAGGTAGATCCTTATTCCATATGGCCGGAAGACTGCCGCCAGTGCAGCAAACTTTTCGAGATAAAGCGGAGTTAGAGCCTGCGCGTTCGCATTAACGTTTGTTACTACCGTTCCATTAATTCCTGCGGATGCGTTGGCCCGTGCATAATCGTAGTACCTGGGGTCAATGTAGTCAGGTAGCTTATGCCAGTCCCACAAGGAAAACCCTGCGTATCCTCGTTCTACTGTGCGATCAAGATTATCCCAGTGATTAAGAATGCGATACTTGACGCGCGGAACACTTTGGACTGCAAGGCTTGCTATATGCTCCTGTGTTTGAAGAAGGCGGATGAAATGAAAAGTCCCGTATAAAACCCCGACGTCGTTGTTCGCAGCGATTATCGTACACTTTTTTCCCTTTACGTCGGCGGAAATGATGACATATCCTTCAGGTCCCGAACTTGCAAGCTGTTCATCTAACTTAAGGGACGCAATCAATTTTGACGTCGAAGGTGTCCCCAGGATCAGCGTTCCGTGTGAACTTGCATTCCCCGATGAACCCAGCGTAATTCCCAGCAAGCCTTTAGTTGCCATTGACAACTCGGTCTTTGCAACCGTAAGCGTCGGCGACTGCTTTTCGATATAGAGGGATTGAATTGCTGTTTTGTATTCCTTAAGAATCTCCTGATTTGTGATCAGGTCATAGCGCAACCACAAACGGTAGCCGTCTTCTGCAAATACTTCGCTAATGGCGAATGATAAAACAAGGATTGTTACCTTTCGAAGCTTTAACCTGAACATAAGATCATTTGAAGTATCGACTGGCGAATTCAAGGAACGTCGGCCAGTTGGGACCGGGCGTATGGCCACCATTATGCTGACGGAATGCAATATCACCACTTATCAATGTAGTCTCAACAGGTGGAAACTCAACGGCGCCCAGATCTTTTTTACCTAAGAGTTTATAAACCGGCCCTGCATGAACAGCCGCTAAAAACATTCCTTTCGGGTCGCACCAACCATCTCCATTCTCTCCGCTTCCGATGAATACGGGTCTCGGTGCGCACAAAGCAACAAGTTCGTGTGAGTCGATGGGAAGATCCTTCCATTTCAGAGGGCCGGCGTATTTGATAAAGTTTGGCGCCATCCAATGATATTCACTTGAGGCAGCTACATTTTCTACCAACTCTCCATAATTTCTCCGGTGAATTTTTACGCCGCCTTCTCCTGATGAACTGACATAAGCGATCGCGAAACGTTGATCATATGCCATCGTTACTGCTGCAGCCTTTCCATATCGTGAGTGACCCTCGATGCCGACCTGTTTTGCATTCACGGCTTTATCTGTTTCCAGATAATCCAGGATCCTGCTAGCACCCCATGCCCATGCTCTTAATGAACCCCAATCATCCGCCTTGCGGGTCTGACCTTTGTTAACCAACCCTATTATTCCGGAATTTAGACCGGCGCCATTATCAGCCTGAATGCTGGATGGTACAATTATCGCATAGCCCCAGCCTTTTTCAAGGACCTGCTGTTGCCATGTAGGACCTACTGGAGGATTTGCCGGCGCAGGAAACCATGGAGGCCTGACAAATGTGAATTCCATCATGACGGGTACCGGTGCCGTTGCTGAAGCTGGAGTGGTCAAGGTGACTTGTATGTCAACAGAAATCGAAGGATATGACGAATTATCGACACGACCGACGAGTTTCTTGGTTACTACTTCAATGCCTTCAATGGTGTCGTTGACTTTGCTAGCGACTTCCCATCGCACAGATGGAAGGTTGGCAGGCACTCGTCCATAGATCTCCCGGTCAAATTCCTCTATGAGCTCCGGGCGACGCTTACTCCACCAAACCTTTGATGAAGTAACCTTCTTACCGCTCTTCAACAATAAAGCGTCCGGAAGTTCGGGATACGGATTCGCTTTTGTTTCGTCGTAGTTTGCTGCATTTGGCGCATTGGGATCATTGCCGTTAGCTCCCTGACGAATGGACGCTATTCCCAACAGATCCATCATTTTCTTGTGATCAGCGGACGATGCCTGTTTTAACTTTTCAAAGTATGCATCGCGTTCTTCCTTGGTCATCGAATTGACGTCCTGCCCCACAACGTTGATAGTCGCGACGGATATGCAGAACAGGATGATAGCTACGAGATAAAGAACGTTATTCCTTTTATTTCCATTGAATGCAAAGTAATCGATGTCGTAGCAGGGTCTCTCGGGCCTCCCGAGGACTCTGCGTCCTTCGTTGCCGCCCTTCGTTCCAGTGCGTGATAGGTGATACAAATACCTCACATTACTTCGCAGAGTCCCCGAAACGGGAGACGTCTGCGGAGACTGCACTCCAACATTTCGACTCAAATTATAAAACCGTGCTATTTCCATTGAAAAGCAAAGTATTCGCACTGACCTTTTCCTGAATTACGAATACCATGAAAATCATGGGACGCCGCAAAAACAAAATCACCAGGAGCCATTGGATAATCCTTTCCAGCAACATTCATCGTCGCATTGCCTTTCATTAAAAGAATAATTTCTTCTTCAGCGTGTTCATGCGGTGCGTGACTGGGCAGTCCTTCGTTTAAAGTCGTGACGTGCATTTCAAACTTACTGCAATTGGCAGTCGGCCTATTGAAGAAGTCGCGTCTGCCTCCCACATCAGTTTTCTTGAATGGTAGTTCATCCCAATTCACGGTAAAGGAACCGCCATTGCTTTTCCCACGCGCATTATCGCGATCAGCTTTTGCAGTGTAACTGAACGTGTACAATACGGCATCCGTTGATCCCTGATTTTCATACCCCGTTTGCCCGTTGGGCATCAAAAAAACAATACTTCCGGGACCTATCGACTTGCCCATTATGGTTAGCTTCCCCTCTTTAACAATCATCAATTCTTCTCTCACCCTTCCTTCTTTAGTGGGAATTCGGTGTTCTCCCGGTTTCAGCGTTTCAACAGAAACTTGAAAATGTTCAAGGAAGGTGGTATTCCCATTTAAGAGCTGCTCATGTGGACCTCGCGATGGATTCCAGGTGTAAAGACCGGACGCAATAGTCGTCGTCTGCGCCAGCGACGCATTCAACACAAACAGCAGGGCAATAAATGCGATTGCTTTCATTTTTAGTCTATTCTTATTTACCTGCACTTGCAACTTCAAGCGCTTTCGTGGTTGTGTAGTATTTCGTCAGCATATTAGGCACTTCCCATGCCGGCAAATTCTTGTTCTTAAGATATTCAAGAAACTTTTCCGTTACGCGGGTAAAATGCGCCTCGTGACCTTCCTTGTATGATGCAGGGATCTCAACCTCCCACCCTTCGTTTATTTTCTTCAGCGTAACCCCGGGATATTTTGCTTCAACGGTTTTCATCTTCTCCATCAACACCTTTTCAAATCCCGCGTCTTTGGCCTTTGGTTCGATATAAAGCGTGGGCTTGAATTGTTGATCAGCACCCTGACGGATCACGAGATCTGCTTTGGTTCCGCGCATGATAGAATAATGCGTGTCACCACCATCGCCAGGAGACCTATATACCCATGTTACAGAAACTTTTGCATGAACCCCTTTGATCTTGTAGTTGATCTCACCATTGCAATAGATATTGAGCACACTGTCGTTAACGATGGACGATTTAAGGTAATCTGGAAATTCTTTCACTTTGGTGATCGCCGTGAACTCGCTCAGCGTCATTTTCGTTGGCCATCTTTTGGCTGAAACAATCTCAATATCCTTGTAGTCTAGCGTTTGCTCGGGAAAACATTCCCACTGAACCAGATCCACGAGGTGCGTTGTGACATCAACGATTCCCTCGCCAGCCTGCGTGACATCCATAAACCAAGCCGGACGAGTGAGCACACTTCCGGACACGTACTTGTAAAAGTGATGAACACTTTCTTTTGTAACGGCCGGCTTAGTGGCAGAGCCCTCTTCGATTGTTCCGAACACATCGGTTATCGTCGACAACTCCTTCTGAAGTATGGTTGTGATCTCGAAACGTTCAGTCATGATGTCGTACAGCAATAGATCATTCTTCTTAGCCGTTTCGAAAGCAGTCTTCAGCATTTCAAAGCCCGCGGTATTGATTACCATAGGCTTATCCGCCAGAACATTAAATCCCGCTTCCAACGATCGCGAGATATATTCTGTCTTCTTCCTGTTATTTCCTGAGAGGATCACAACATTACCCGCTGTATCGGCCAGCATCTTTTCAAAGAAGTCTGCGCCTGTATATAATTCTTCATTCCAATTGGTTGGATTCTCAGGCCGGCTGTTAAAATTCTTGATCCTGCCGAGGTGAAGATCTACATCCGTACCACCCGGTGCATACACGTGGACAACGGAATCAACATCTTCATAAACCGACTTTTGAACCAGCGCTGCATGGAAATGGCCCGGATCCACGGTTACCAAACGAACTGGTTTTCGGCTTATTTCTTCCACAGGTTTCTTAGATTGACAGGAAGCTAAAAATAAAAACAAAACGGAACATACGGATAATATGATGCTTCGACTGGACACAATGGAAGCACCGGAAAGTTTGGGATTACTTTTCATCTACTTGATTAGTTGTTACTCTTAATAAAGATATTGCTATCTGTTCAGCAAGCACTATCGACTATGCACTATCGACTATAGACTATGGACCATCGACTTATGAGTTCGATCATGTCTTTAATGTATAGGGAGACCGCTGCGTACGTGACAGCATGCTGTTCGCCTCATCATCGTTCTTGAATTGTTCTTTTGCCGGATCCCAATACACTTTTCTATCCAACTTCATAACGATATGGTGGATGAGGCAGGCAGAACAGGATCGATGAGCAACTTCCACGGGAGCAATTGGCTCCTTGCGCGACTTGACACTATCAAGCCAGTTACCGTGATGATCCTTACTCTCGTAAAGGTGAATTTCATTTGGACCGATAACAGATTTTATGATTGAAGGATCGCTGGCCTCAAGAGGTTTGACACCATCTGAATTTGGCACAGGGTCGCTGGCAGTAGCCTGATAATTTCCCCGTGTTACGAAGATCCAGCCTTTCGTTCCTTCAAAACGAATACCATTTGGAAGCTCGTTACTGACAGTCATCTTAACACCGTTAGCATAGAGCGCTTCTGTCTTGAATATCCCATGAACATCCCATAGCCCGCTCTTGGGGAAATCAGCATGTCCCCAAACTTCAACAGGTCCTGTTAGCTCAGTACCCATTCCCCAATGTGCTGAGTCAATATGATGGGATCCCCAGCCTGTGATCATGCCCGCTCCGAATTGCTCACATCGCAACCATCCCGGACGGCTGTAGTCATTTTGAGGGTGAACACGCTTTTCTGTATAGTATACTTGCGGCGTTGACCCCAGCCACATGTCGTAGTTGAGGTTTTGAGGAATGGGCATCTCAGGTTCTTCATCACCTGACGGGTCGCCCGGCAAACCAACAAGTACTGTTTTGAGATCACCGATCCTTCCGTTGCGTACCAACTCAGCGGCATACCTGAACTGGGTAGACGAACGCTGCTGGCTTCCGATCTGGAATATTTGTTTGCTCTTTCTAACGGCGTCGCTGAGCGCTCTTCCTTCGGCAATAGTCAATGAAGTAGGCTTTTGCAGGTAAACGTCCTTCTTTGCATTGATAGCATCGATTGCGATGAGTGAATGCCAATGATCCGGTGTGCTGATGAGCACTGCGTCGACATCCTTGTTCTGCAACAACTGATGATAGTCGTTGTATACAGCGACTCCATCGAAAGGTTTACCGGATTTTTTAGTGTAGTAGTTATTTACAAGGGACTTTGCATCGTTCGCACGTTTTTTATCAAGGTCACAGACCGCCATTACCTGCGCATGATCATACTTCCATACCCCCGGCAGATCGTGGTCACGCGAAATACGGCCCGTTCCTATCGCCCCTATGTTTATCCTGTTGTTGGGAGCTTTTTTACCAAACACGCTCGCGGGTACAATTGAAGGAAACCCAAGCGCCAAAGAAGTGAACGCCGCAGCCTTTGCAGAAGATTCTAGAAATTTTCTCCTGGAAATCGATGAGCCTTTTATTTTTTTCATGTCAGCATGTTTAAAGTTCCTAAGTGATAGCGAGGACCCTGCGGCCTTTCGGGCAGGTCACGCCAATTAAATCTTGTAAATAAACCCCTGGTAAGCAACCGATTGCGCAAAGAATTTGCCGTTATTCATCTCTGTTTTACTTGAGTGGTCGCCCCCATCTTTGAGCAGACCCGGCGGAAAAAATCAATAGTTACTCTTATTAAAGACGTAAATACAAATTCATAACCCCTATTGCTTCAAATTGAATAATTTGGGGCGATTTATCAGTACAAAAGACATCAATTATGTTAATGGAACAAACCATGCGTTGGTACGGACCCAACGACCCTGTAAGCTTATCCGATATCCGTCAATCAGGATGTACTGGTGTGGTTACAGCGCTGCATCATATTCCTGTAGGCGATATCTGGACAGTCGAGGAAATTGAAAAAAGGGTAGCTGTTGTTGAAAAATCAGGAATGACCTGGACGGTTATCGAAAGTCTTCCCGTACACGAAGACATCAAAAGACAAACAGGTGATTATCTCAAATTCATAGAAAACTATAAACAGAGTTTGCGAAATGTCGCCCGTTGTGGCTTAAAGGTGGTGACCTACAATTTCATGCCGATACTGGACTGGATGCGGACTGATATTGCTTATTCGATGCCGGACGGAAGCACGGCCCTATATTTTGAACGCGCGGCATTTGTTGCATTTGATCTTTTCCTCCTGAAGCGTCCCGGTGCAGAAAAGGACTATTCAACACAAGAAATTGAAAAAGCAACCCGTCGATTTAACAATATGACGGAAGAGGAAAAGAAAAAACTTTATCGCAATACTTTGCTTGGACTTCCGGGAAGTGATGTTCCTTTTACACCAGAAGAAATACTTACAGCCCTAAAGAAGTATGCTGGCATCGATGCACAAAAACTTAAAACCCATCTCTTCTATTTTTTAAATCAAGTAGTTCCAGTTGCTGAGGAGGTTGGCGTAAAAATGGCAATCCATCCCGACGATCCACCCTATCCTATCCTTGGACTCCCAAGAATTGTAAGCACAGAGAAGGATGCCATGGAGTTGCTTAAAGCATGTGATTCTCCCGCAAACGGCCTTTGCTTTTGTACTGGTTCTTTCGGAGCACGACAGGATAATGATTTAGTTGGAATGATAAGAAGGATGGGCGACAATATTCACTTCCTGCACCTTCGCAGTACACAACGCGATGCGGAAGGAAATTTCTACGAAGCAAATCACCTTGAAGGCAATGCCAACATGCCGGAAGTGGTAAAGGAAATTGTGTTGCTGATGCGACGACGGAACGCCTCGCTTCCCATGAGGCCAGATCATGGCCATCAGATGTTGGACGATCTGAAAAAAACAACGTATCCAGGATACTCAGCAATCGGACGTTTGCGCGGACTTGCTGAACTGAGAGGGCTGGAACTTGGCATTTCACGATCTATTCAAGAATAGCGGCCGTTAGAGCTGTTTGCACTCCATTGCGGAATTACTTGTTCCTGGTAATACCTGAAAGTTTTGAAGGGACTAGTATATTTGTCATTGTATCTATTCATACAGGCTTCCTTAAGCCTTAAAATCATTGCTTTGAACCATTGGACGATCCTCATCTCCCTGTTATATCGTAGGGAAAGTTTTACAAAAACATCGCATCGAAAATGAGCTTCAGAAGTTCAATATTGAAGCTCTTTCCTGAGTATGTTCATCGCTTTCGCAAATACATTGAAAATGCGGCCTGGCTATTATTCGAAAAAGGACTTACGCTGGGCGCCGGGGTGTTTGTTGGAATTTACACAGCCCGATACCTTCATCCAGAGAACTTTGGGCTCTTAAACTATGCTATCAGTTATGTAGCCATATTTTCGGCGTTCGCATCCCTCGGCCTCGATCAGATCATGATCCGTGAACTAGTCAAGGCCCGCGACAGGCGTGATGTATTGCTGGGCACGGCGTTCGTGTTAAAACTTGCCGGGTCATTCATCCTCGTGCTGGTCATGCTGGGAACAATGGTGTTTATGAAACATCCTTTCTTCACGAACATGATGATCATTATCATCGCCTGCAGCGAACTATTCAAGGTGTTTGAGGTTGTTAATTTCTTTTTTCAGTCGCAGGTACAATCCAAATATGTAGTCCAGGTTCAAACGTTTATTAACCTCTCCATAAGCTTTTCAAAAATTGCCCTTGTATTAATTGAAGCTCCGTTGGTATGGTTTGCTGTCATTATTTTGATTGGCACAATGCTAAATGCACTTGGTTATATTTTTGCCTATCACAAGAGAGAAGGAAAAATGCGCTTATGGACATTCAATAAATCCGTTGCCGGAAGCCTTCTTCATGAGTCATGGCCGCTAGCTTTATATGGCATCGCTTTGAATATCCAAACGCGCATTGATCAAGTGATGCTTGGAAAAATGCTGAACAACGCTGAGGTTGGACAGTATTCAGCAGCGTTAAAGTTTATTGAGGTTTTTGGTTTTGCACCCATGGTGATCATCAGCACACTTTTGCCAGCTGTTACAAAGGCAAAGGCGGTGAGCTTGGAACTTTATCATAACCGCCTGTTGAGTTTATACAGAGTAATGTTCCTCGTGTTCTTGCTGATGGCCATCCCGCTCTACTTTTTTGCCGAACCAGTCATCACACTTCTTTTTGGACAAGAATACCAGGCGGCAGGATATCTTCTATCGCTGTTCGCTCTGCGATTGTTCTTCTACAACATGGGTGTTGGGAAGTCAGCTTTTATCGTGAACGAAAGCTTGTTTAGATATTCGCTGATAACAATCATACTCGGCGCGGCTAGCAACATTGTCTTTAACTATTTCCTCATTCCTATTTACGGAACGGTTGGCGCCGTCATGTCAAGTATGATGTCATTCGTCGTGAGTATTTTTGCAGTGGACGTCTTCTACGCAAAAACAAGGCAAAATCAAAAGCTGATGTTCAAAGGCATGGCTACATTTTGGAAGTTGAAGGACGTATTATAATGAAAAGAATTTCAATCAATGATCTCCACCTCTGGCAGTTCGATGGTCTTGCCAATGAGACATCCATAAAACATTTTGTAACGGAACGAAACAGCGTTACTGAGGGGAGGGAATTCACTCTGAGTTTTTCCAGTTCTCCCGATAAAAATGAAATCAGGGAAAACAGACGACGCCTCGCTGCTGCAATGGGCATTGAAGATATAGACTTGCGTTTCCCGTCGCAGGTTCATAAAACAAGAATCGTTCATGTCAGGCGTCAAACGATAAAGGAAGATTTGATGGAAACAGATGCGCTGATAACAAACGAAAAAGGTATTTGTATCGCCGTGATGTCAGCTGATTGTGTACCCATCCTTTTGTTTGACAAGCAAAACAAGGTTGTAGCTGCCGTGCATTCGGGCTGGCGAGGGACTGTGGCAAAGATCCTTGAACTCACGCTGAAAGAGATGAAGACCGTTTATGGCACCAGAGGTGAGCACGTGATAGCTGCAATTGGCCCGTCCGTTAGTCAGGATTCATATGAGGTAGGTGCTGAGGTGGTTGAAGCGATAGTCAGCGCATTCGGAACAAGCAACGAACTAATGCTCCCTCAGCCCAATCAAAAAGCGAAGCTGGATTTGTGGAAAGCAAACAAGGTTCAGTTGCTGGATTTCGGAGTAGATCCAGCGTGTATAGAAATCTCAGACTTGTGCACGGTAAAGAATAACACAAACTTTTTTTCAGCTCGAAAAGGCGATGCTGGCAGATTCGCTGCAGGTATCATGATCACGGATTGACGGATTTCACGGATTCATGGATTTCGCGGCGGGACGGATTTGACGAAATGGTTACTCTGTTCTTAAAGTTTTTGCAGGGTTGATATTCGCCCCTCTAAGAATTTGCAAGCTCACAGTGCCAAGCGCGATTATTATAAGTATCACTAATGGTACGACCAGCAGATCCCACTGAAGACCGATCCGGAATGCAAAGTTATCCAGCCAGGTATTCACGCCGTACCATGCCAACGGTAAGGCTACAACGCTAGCTATCAGCACCAGTTTCAAAAATTGCCACGATAACAAAGTCATGATACTGCTCGCTGATGCGCCGAGTACTTTTCGTATTCCGATCTCCTTAAGTTTTTGGGCGGTGGTAAAAGACGCGAGACCCCAGAGTCCGAGACATGCGATAAGAATTGCCAGCAATGCAAACAAGCTAAATATCTTTCCAAACTGTTGATCAGCTTTGTATTGATTATTAAAAAAATCGTCAAGAAAATAATAATCGAATGGATTGCCTGGAAATATCTCCTTGTATTTTGCTTCGACCTGTTTGATGACATCATTAATATTATTTCCACTGAGATGGATTGAATAATTATGGTCGGAGATTGTATCAGCTTTGAACAGGAATGGCGTATGATCCGTTTTCAACGAATTCCAGTGATAGTTCTTAAGTACACCAAGAATTGCTACGGTATCGCCTCCGAAAATAAGCCGTTCGTTCAATGCATTTTCCGGATCACCGAGACCGAAGGCAGTTAGCGCTGTTTCGTTGACAAGCACCGATTCCATATCGCTCTTTATTTCAGGGTTGAATGAGCGTCCCCTGAGGACTGTTATCCCATACGTTTCAATAAAATCCGGGTCTACCCAAACAATACTTCCGCTTTTGCTTTGCTCACGATCCGTTCCATCACGTCGTATACCCGTTCCCCAGTTATAACCACCGCCCGGTATTGCGGCTGATGTAGCCACACTGAGCACACCAGGGATCTTCTTCAATTCATTCTTCATTGAAGTCAGTCGTTCAACACGCATCTCTCGACCCAATACACTTGGGCCATTGATGATTAACATTTGATCCATGGTCAACCCTTTTGGCTGATCCTGCATATACATAAGCTGACGGTAGATGGCGAATGTTCCTGCAATGAGTATGAGCGACGACGCGAATTGAAATACCACCAATGCTTTGCGCAGCGAAAAACCTCTTACAACCTTTTCCGATTTTCCTTTCAGAACTTCAGTTGTGTTGAACGAGGAGAGCACAAAGGCCGGGTAAGCACCAGAAATCAATGAGCCTGTCAGGAACAAGAAACCAAGGATGGACCAGAACCGCCAGTCTGTGAAGTCAAACGAAAATTCCTTGTTAACAATCTCGCCTAACAACGGCAACAATCCCATCGCGATAACCACGGCTATAATCACGCCGAGCAGGTTTACGAGAAGAGATTCGAATGCAAACTGTGAAATCAGCTGGCTTCTATACGCACCTACTGCTTTTTTTATACCCACTTCACGAGCGCGTTCCATAGCACGCGCAGTGGAAAGATTAATATAGTTGACCCATGCTATTGCAAGGATAAATATGGAAATGATCAAAAAGAAATAGATAGTCGTAGAGCTGATCGTTGGACCGGATTCATGATTCAAGCCCGGATTAGTATGAATGGATAGAATCGGCTGCAAGGTGATCACGTTCTTGCTGTTTGACTCAGCGAGATCTTTTCCCTCATATTTGTCCACGAACGCCGGCAGCTTTTCTTCAACCTTTTTGGGATCGGTTTGGGGGTGAAGCTCCACGAAAGTAACAAAGTTATTCCAACCCCAACCATCGTCTTCTGTGTATTGCTCATTTAACAACAGGTTGTGAATGGGCAATATGAACTGAAAATTGAAATGGGAATTCTCGGGTACATCTTCGAGGACGGCCGACACTTCATAGCCGCCGTCAGACGACCCACCTGCTATGTAGATTGTTTTGCCCAGCGGATCCTCATCAGTTTTGAAATACCGTGTCACGGCCTTTTTGGTGAGTATGATTGAGTTTGGTTTGTTCAACGCCGTTTTCAGATCGCCTTCTACACCTTT
>DATHIE010000096.1:0-3541 GCA_035316905.1 Chryseolinea sp.
CTTTAAAAAGGCTTTTCCCCCTCCGTTCACCACCAAACCTTTACAAGTCCAGCAGCGCAGGGCGATTTGACAACTCTACCTGATATAGCGTTGCCGATGGGTCATTATCCATCATCTGTAAAAGAACTTATCATGGCACAAACAAAGTAGCGCAAGGATAGCTCCTTACCCTACCAAACTGTTATCCTTTCATTTTCGGGTTTATACATTTTATCACCCTGCTGCACATTAAATGCGTTATAAAAAGGCGTGAAGTTCATCAGCGGTCCGTTCACACGCCACTTGGCTGGTGAGTGCGAATTCGTGTTCACATACATTCGCAGAAACTCATCCCGGGTTTTTACTCGCCATATTCTTGCTATCGAGATAAAGAAACGCTGATCGGGTGTAAATCCATCCAGTTTAGTAGTGTCTTTTCCTTGCTCCGTCAATTTAAACGCATCGTATGCAATAGCAACGCCGGCAATGTCTGCTGTGTTTTCACCCACGGTCAACGGTCCTTTTACATGCACCGAATCGAGCACAGTGAACGAATTGTATTGATCAATCACCTGCTGCGTTCTCGCCTTGAATTTTTCATAGTCATCTTTTGTCCACCAGTTTGTCACGTTGCCCTCTTTATCATATTGTGCTCCCTGATCGTCAAACGAGTGAGTGATTTCGTGACCGATCACCATACCGATGCCGCCATAGTTAAGGGCATCATCGGCATCCATATCGAAATAAGGTGATTGCAAGATGCCGGCAGGAAAAACAATTTCATTTAGTGGAGGATTGTTATAAGCTGTCACTGTTGGCGGAGTTGTGAGCCATTCCGTTCTGTCCACAGGCTGTCCCACTTTAGCCAGACTGTAGTTGTAATCATTTTTATTTGCTGACAAGCGGTTTTCAAAATAAGCATCTCGTTTTATTTCCACATTAGAGTAATCTCTCCACTTATCAGGGTAACCGATTTTCTCCGTGAAAGCGTACAACTTTTCTTTAGCCTTTGCCTTGGTGGAATCGCTCATCCAATCCAGCCTGTTGATTCGAGCTTCAAATGCTTTTTTTAGATTGTCTACCAGTACAGCCATGCGTTTCTTGGCATCTTCCGGGAAATATTTTTTTACATACAACTGTGCCAGTGCATGTCCAATCGAGGCATCGATCGCCTGAACCATCTCTTCGGCACGTGGCTTCTTAACAGCTTGTCCGGTCAAGCTTTTTGTGTATTCGAAAGACGCATTAACAAAGGGTTGGCTTAAGAAATTTGAAAAGGTGGTAAGCGCATGGGCCTTCAAATAGACTTTCCAATCATTGATAGAAACAGACTTCAACAACGCATTCAGTTTGTCGTAATAAGCGGGTTGTCCCACATTGACTGAATCAGCCTTTGCTCCCAGGTCGGTTAACAAAGTTGTCCAGCCCAGGTTACGATGTTTTTTTGCAAGAGCAGCGACAGCCAGTTTATTGTAGTTCTTTTTCACATCTCTGAGTTCGATATTCGTTCTGTGCGCAGCGGCCAATTGTTTTTCAATTGTATAGGTAACTGTTGCGTTTTTCTCTGCGGTGGCTGCATCAGTACCCGTCAATTCAAACAAGGTGGAAAGATATTTTTTGTAAGATTTTTGAATAGCGAGTGTTGAAGAATCTGTTTTGAAATAATAATCTCTTTCCGGCAAGCCAATTCCCGCTTGATAAAACTGAGCAATATTGACCGTACTCTTTTTGTCATCGGGGCCAACATAAAAACCAATGATGGAGCCATCCCCCACTTTTTGTTCTTCAACCGCCACCTTCAATAACGATTGTATATCAGTCACGGCGTCGATGCGTGTGAGCACAGGCTTGATGGGTTCATACCCGCGTTTGTTGATGGCGGCTGTGTCCATTCCTGAAGCATAAAAATCACCTACCTTTTGTTCGATGCTTCCTGCTGTATTATTGCTTCCTGAAATGCTGTCCAGGATCCCTTGCAGGCGAATGCGTTGCGGGTAGTTCAAAAAAGAATATGAACCTACACCTGCCTGACTGGCCGGTATCCGTGCCGTGTCGTACCAAATGCTGTTGGCGTAGGTAAAAAAATCATCCCCGGGCTTCTTGGAAGAGTCTATTCCCGTTATGACTACACGTTTTGTTTCAGGTTCAGAAGCTTGCTTGCAGGCTACAGCCATCAACAGCACCAGGGAGAAGTATAATAATCTTTTCATGGGTTGTAATTTACAGGTACTAGTCGATATACACCGACTAATTCGCGTCAAAATTAAAAATGAATGTATCTGAATTTATCTATAAAGGTTGAGCGGTAAAAAAACCATTTTACAACGGCTGGGAAGGCCATACAAGTGTCTTTGCGCTACTTTGCGTTCCTTGCGTCTTTGCGGTAAACAAGTTATGCAGTGTCCCATTTTTCACCGCAAAGACGCAAGGAACCCGCCTTCGCTTTGCTACGTCGGGCACAGCGCAAGGGTTCGCAAGGGAATTTTGTGCATGTTTATAAGTGGGTGTAACTGGAATTTGTAGCTTAGTTTTCCACATAGGCCGAACTCAATGAACTATCAAACATTTCCGCCACATTCAGATTTAGAATCGCTTGTAAAATGTTATTGGACTTTAGAAGTTCCAGCTGAGGCAAATGCGCAAAGACAGCTCATAATTCCTGACGGTTGTATTGACATGATTTTTATTCTTGGAGACGATGTGAAGCGATATACGTCCGAAGATGAATTTATCATACAACCTCGCGAAATGGTCCTTGGACAAATTACTGAACCATTCTTTGTCGAACCGATAGGATATGTCAATTCGTTTGCTATTCGGTTTTATCCGTATGGCATCGCGAACTTCGTGCCAACGCCTATTAAACAATTAGCAAACAAAGAAACACCAATAGGGCTGTTGTTTGGAGAAGCGCTTTCACAAGAGCTGGGACAAAAAATGATACAAGCAACAGACACGCGGGAAAGAATAGAAATCGCTGAAGATTTCCTTTTAAATAAGCTGACTGACAAAGTAACCATTGACAACATTGTAAAAACTACCATTGACACGATACTTTTAACCAAAGGAAGCACGCCGATAAGCACAATTCTTAAAGATGATCTATCAAAAAGAAGACAACTTGAAAGGAAATTCATAAAACAGATTGGTATTAGTCCAAAGCAGCTGGGTAAAGTGATCAGATTGCAGACCGCGTTGAAAATGTTGTTGAACCGACAGTCTGAAAGCCTGACTAAGATCGCCTATGAAAGCGAGTATTACGACCAGGCACACTTTATTAAGGATTTTAAAGAATTTACAGGGACCACACCCAAAGAGTTTTTAGAAGACAATAAAATGGCTCTCTCTTCACTTTTCTACAAAAACGATTAGAGTGTCGCATTTTTACAATTTCAATCCTGGTTAGTACTGTAAATCTGCAGTGTCAATTCAAACAGTAAAACAGCAGGTAATATGAAAAATTTAATTTCAATTGTGGAAATACCCACTGCAGACTTCCCAAGAGCATTAGCCTTTTATCAGGCAATCTTAGACATTAACATTGAAAGGATTGAAATGGATG